>NZ_CAAAFT010000233.1:0-10032 GCF_900634765.1 Candidatus Protofrankia californiensis
CCTCGCAGACCCATGGGGTCTGTTGCGTTATGGGAAAGCAAGACATGGCGGACCCTGCCTGAATACTGGTCAGACCGCCAGGGTGAGCTCGACGAAGGCAGCCGACACCCGCATGTGCGGGTCGGCGTCGACGCCAAGTTCGTAGTGGCCACGGCGGATGTTCTGGACGAACGCGTGCCCGGAGCTGACCGTCTGGGCGGAACGGACGCGTTTCAGCCCGTGCATCGGCCGCAGTCTGGCTTTCAGTTGGCTGTGATCGGACTCGATCCGGTTGTTCGCCCGCCACACGTCGATGTGGCGGGTAGCGGGCAGCAGCTCGTCGAGAATCCGCGGATAGGACGCCGCCTGGTCGGTGGTCACCTCGACCGGGCGGCGGCCGTGCAACAACGCGACGGTGAAGAACCGCCGGGCCGCGGCCAGGTCCCGGTGCTCGGAGGCGAACACGTCGATGACCTGGCCGTACTGGTCGACCGCCCGGTACAGGTAGATCCACCGGCCCGAGACCTTCACGTAGGTTTCGTCGACACACCACCTGTCCCCGGGAATGTGTCGGCAGGGCCGGGCAGCGTCGATCAACAGCGGAGTGAACCGCTGCACCCACCGATAGACAGTCACATGATCGACGGTCAGGCCGCGCTCGGCCAGGAGCTCCTCGACGTCCCGGTACGACAGCGTGTAGCGCAGGTACCAGCGGACCGCCAGCACGATCACCTCGGGTGGGAACCGGAACCCGGTGAACTCCGATGCCGGGACCGGCGGCCGGACGGCACGTCGACGCATCCACCTACCATGCCTGACCAAGGATTCTGCGGATGCAACAGACCCAGTCACCCTCGCCGACGCCTCCTGAACCCACCTCACGACCAGCGACCCGCGCAGCGCAAGTCCCGGAGGACTCAAGCACGCCCGAAACCGTGGCGAATCTTCGCGTCAGGATTCGTCATGACGGCATGAGCTGACGAATGACGGCTGGCTCGGTCAGGGACGAGGTCACCAGGACAGGGCGCCCTTCCGCTGGCCACGGCAGGGGTGCGCTCTCCGGCCAGTCTCCGGTGGTGACGATAACGACTGCTAGGCCAGCCCGCTGCGCGGCAATTGCCCCAATCCTAGAGTCCTCGACGGCGACTGCGTCGCGCGGATCAACTGCCAGGGCCGAGCAGGCAGTGAGGTAGACTTCTGGGTGAGGCTTGGGTAGGTCGACATCGTCCGCAGCGATGGTCGCGTCGAACGCCACGTCCAATCCCGCACCGGTGAGCATCTCGACGAGTACGTCAGACGGGCTGTTCGAGGCGACCGCCATCGGTACGCTGCCGCTTAGGTCAGCAAGCAGGGCAGCCGCGCCTGGCATGACGCGAGGAGGGTCAAGTCTCACCGCACGCCGCAACGATTGGTGAAGTACCGATGCGATCAAGCCATTTTCGTTTGCTTGCTTGCTCCAACGCGCGATCCGCGCGGCCCCTGACGCGACGGAGCTGCCGAGCAATCGCATGCGCATCGCGTTGTCCAGCTCGAAGGAGACGGCCGCGGCTGCCTCGTCGAACGCGGTGGTCCAGGCTGCCGTGCTGTCTACGAGCAATCCATCGCAGTCAAACACCACCGCGGCTGGCAGCTGCCTGTCCCCTGCTCGCTGGTTCGCACCGCGGTCGGAAAGCATCTCGGGGGTGATCATCTATCTCCATCAATGTCTGAATAGTCCAAACGTTCGTGTCGTGCCTTCATCGCGGCAGGCCCAGCGGCTGAGGCGACGGGTATCGACCGAGCGATGCGTCGCGCTCCGCCGCACCGGAGCTAGCGCCGCTCTGATTCGCGTCGGCGGCGGTCCAGATAGATCGACGCGATGAGCGCGGCCGCTACAATGATCTGGTACCAGTGGGATTGGGTCCCAAGGATCACCAGTCCGTTCTGTAGCACCGCCGGGATGCTGACACCGATGACCGTGCCGAGCATGGTTCCGCGGCCCCCATAGAGGCTGGCGCCCCCGAGGGCAACCGCCGTAATGGCTGCGAGAGCGTCGTTGCTGTGTCCACCCATGCTCGTCGTCCCGAAGCGCGCTGCATCGAGGAATCCGGCCGCGCCGGCCAGAGCTCCGACGACTGCGTACACGGCAACTATGTGTCGGGTTACGCGGATACCTACGCGGCGGGCTGCTTCGGGATTGCTGCCTATCGCGTAGGTGAGCTGGCCGAACTGGCTCTTTGCCAGTTGCACGCCGCCAATGACTGCGATGATTATGGCGATCGCAACCAGGCTGGGCACACCAGCGAACGTGTCAATGCCAATGAACGTTGACAGCGTGGAAGGGACCGCCGTCAGATCGTTGCCCTTGGCGACAAGCTCCGCCGCGCCAAGGGCGGCACCGAACGTAGCCAGCGTAACGATGAACGGCGATAACCGGAGCCTGGCGACGAGCGCGCCGTTGAGCAGGCCCCAAACGGTGCCCGCGACGACGGCAACGGCCGCGCCGAGCAGTGCCGTGCCTGCATTGTCCGTGCCAAGTCCCCCCATCGCCTTGACAGCGACCACCTCACTGAATACCAGGACGCTGCCGATTGACAGATCGAACATACCCATGATCGTCACGTAGGTGATGCCGATGGACAGCACCAGGAGAACGGCGGCGTCGCGCGCGAGGTTCTCCAGATTGCCGCTGGTCGCGAAGTTGCTCGGCTTCGCTATTGCGAAGCCGACAAGCAGAGCGATCAACACCGCGAGGACGACCGCTTCCTGACTGCGAACCACTGCGCCCACCAGCGCTCCACGCTGGCGCGAGACGCCATTACCGGTCGGTGGCAAGGCGCGCCGCGGCTCTTCGCGGACGTTCGGAGATGTGGTGGTATCTGTTCGCTCGTTAAGTTCGGTCACGTGCTGCCCGCCTCACAGTCGATGTTCGCCGTCCGCGGGTCGTCCGCGATCGAGGCGCCGGTCATGTCCGCGACGAGTCGCTCGGTCGTTGCTTCTTCAACGGATAGATCTGATACCCGCCGTCCAAGCCGTAGCACCGTAATCCGATCGCAAACCGCTAGAACGTCGGGCATGTTATGGCTGATTAACACCACCGCGATTCCGCTATCCCGGACTCGGCGGATGAGCTGAAGAACCTGCCCGGTCTGTACGACGCCTAACGCGGCCGTGGGCTCGTCGAGCAATAGCACGGTGTGAGCCCAGAACGCCGAGCGGGCCACGGCTACGCCCTGGCGCTGGCCGCCGGAGTACGACGCGATCGGGCCGGTGACGTCTTTAATCTGAACGCCGAGCCGCTCGAAGGCTTCGCTCGCTTCGCGACGCATTCCGCTCCGGTCAAGCCACCCGAGCCAACCCAGCGGCCCAGTGCGTCGACGCTCTCGACCAAGGAACAGATTGCTCGCTGCATCAAGATCAGGCGCAAGGGCAAGATCCTGGAAGACCGTTTCGATACCAGCAGCGTGCGCGGCCACCGGCGTAGCCAATGTCGTGCGTTCCCCGCGCAGGAGAAGCTCACCGGAGTCGGGCTGTTCGGCGCCAGAAAGGATCTTGGCCAGAGTGCTCTTCCCCGCCCCGTTGTCGCCGATGAGTCCGACGACCGTTGCTGGCGGTACCACCAGGTCAACCCCCCTCAATGCCTCTACGTGACCGTATCGCTTGGTTATTCCGCGTACCTCCAATACAGGTGCTTGTGTTGGAGGGTCGATGTCCTGGATGCTCACGACGCCGTCCTGGCAGCCGCCGCGCCTGTCCCGAGGTAGGCCCGCAGGCCGTCCCTCAGCCCGACGCCCGCCGGCCACCATTCGACATCACGCTTAAGCATTCGGCGCGCATTTCGCACGTAGTTGCTGCTCACCAGCGTGACTCCACTGGCATGATCCTCCTTCCGGAGGGCTCGGTGGCAGGAAACGCCGGTCGGAATAGCGATGTCGAGCCCTCGGCTCAGCATGGCCACCTCGTCGGTCGTGAGCTCGGCGGCCCACATTTCGTCGCCGCGTGTGCCGCCCGGCCACGGGAGTGCTCGGTAGACGTCAGCCTCGGTGATCGGTCCCGCTGGAAGGTAGGTCTTGATTCCGTCGATCGGCAGTTGTCCGCAGCCGACCTCGATGGTGGTGGTCAGCGCAACGTCCGCGTCTGTGATCGCAAGCAGCCCATGTGTCACCGCTGCCCCCAGCGCTTCCGACTGCGGGGTTGCCGGGTCGGTAAGGGGCCGGTGAATATTGGCAATAACGCGCGACGCCAGCTCGGCGATCGTACGGCTGCCGGTGCCCCTCCAGCCAAGTTCCCCTTCCGGGGGCGGCGCGACACCCACCGCGTCCAGATGCACGCCCAGCTCGTCGATATCAAGTACGCCGACCTCTACCCCGAGCGCCCACGGCTGGATGTATGGCACCCCCGCAATCTCACCGATGTGACGCATGAGCGTGTGACCGCCGACGACGGCGTCCACTGTGCCTCGAAGCGCCGCGCAGAAGCCGCTCATCCGCGGCCCGGCATCAAACGAACCCTGCCCCGACGACTCGGGAACGCCGTCGTGCACAACGACGACCACATGATCGACGTCGTCGGGAAGCTCGGCGATGACGGCGAGAGCTCGCTTCGCACCGGCATCGAGATCGCCGGCACGGTCCCACACTGTACGGCCGCGCCGTTCGGCAAGGTTGATACCAACCACAGCCAGCGTGCGCCCGCTTGGCGCGGTGATCATCCAGCGCTCATGGAAGAGCGGACTGAGCTGCTGGAGCTCCTCGTCGGCTGCAACGAGCGGAAGATTCGACCGCGCGGCCCAAGTCAAGACAGGCGTGTCCCCGAAGTCGAACTCATGGTTGCCGGGGACGGCCAGATCGATACCGAGCTCTAGGGCACCTGCCCAGCTCAGTTCGCCATCAGAGACTGGGGCGAGGGGCCCGCCGCCGGCGACATCACCAGCGTCGAGCCACACCGCCGTACCTGCATCCTCACGGAGTGTATCAATGCGTCGCCGAAGTGCCGCTCCACCTGGCAGAGTCCCCCACGACGTCGGTTGTCGAGCAAACGAGCCAAAGAAGTCGTTGGTCAGTAGAAGGCGGATGTCTGACATGGGTCGATCTCCGTCGGATAGTGGCGGTCTGTTGAGGCAGCTCAGCAGTGGTCGTTCATGATGTACTTCTGCATGCTCGGGTCGCTTACGTTGTCCTTCGTGAATACGACCGGGTTTGTTGAGACGCTCGTCGTCACCGGTTTTCCGGTGACCGCGTTGAACGCCTGCTGGGCCGCGGCAGTTCCCTCATCACGGAAGGTTTCGGCCAGTAGTCCGGATAGGCTTCCATTCTTGATGTCATCGACCCCGGTGGGATCGGAGTCCATTTGGAGGGCGATCACCTTCCCTGCAACTCCGCGCTCACGCAATGCTTGGGCCATGCCGTTCGACATGGGATAGAACGAACCGACGATGCCCAGCAGGTTGGGGTGAGCAGACAGGATCGCGTTCGTTGCCGCGGCCCCCGTCGTCGCATCGACCTGACCCACGATGGTCGGCGTAATGAGGTGCAGATGGGGGTGCTTCTTGATCTCGGCTTCGAAAGCCTTTTGACGTGCGTCCGTAATGGCGCTCCCGCCTGGCCTGAAGCCGATGTAGGCGACGTCCCCCGTGCGCCCGTTCGCCAGCTGAGCGAGAAGGTCGGCCGTCTTCGTTCCGTTCTCGGTGTTGTTTCCCTCGATGACGCTCGTCAAGAAGCTGTGGTCGTCGATCCCATTAGCGACAGTGATTACCTTGATTCCTTGTGAGGCGGCTCGCTTCAGTGGCACATCAAGAGCCTTTGTGTCGGCGGCCGACACAAGAAGGACGGCGGGGTGCGCCGCGACAGCGGCGTTGATGAGAGGTGTTTGCGCGGCGGCTGAGAATGTCGTCGCATATTGCGCGGTGAACGTCATCCCATACTGCGAAGCTCGCGCTTGAACCCCACAGGCGACAGCGACATAGGCACCGACGTGGCTGGGCGCCACATAGATAATCGACTTGCCCGCCGCAGATGTAGAGGATGTATTTCCGCTCGACGAGCACGCGACGAGCGTCGCCGCGCAAAGTACTGTAAGCGTGGTCGCAAGTGTTTTCCGTTTTGTCGTCATGGTTACTCCAGGATTCATGCACAGATAGGAAGCCGGAATTGAGTAGAGCGAATCAGTAGCGGTGCTCCGCGAGAACGTCAGCGGTTAGGGTTTGAACGATGCGAGTATGGTCAGGATTCCGCAGAACGAGAGCGACGAAAAGGCTGTCAAGAACCAGTAAGGTGCACGAGGCGGCTGGTCATCGCCTCCACCCGGTACCGGGTTTCACGACTCCCGGCGACGAGCACAGTTGTTGCGACTTCCGTTAGCGGGCTGTTGTGAAAGCTGGTTATTGCGACAACCGCGGCGCCGCCGACGCGTGCGCTGCAAGCAGCGCCTACGGTCTCATTAGTCGCTCCGGCCTCGATTTTTCATGACTGAACATCAAAAACACTGTGACCTGCGATGACGGGCCGCCGAGCCTGCACCAAAAAAGTGCACGCACAAAACTGGACATATTGCCTATCGATGCAGCTCAGGACGTCCCCGCGGGTAGGAGGCTCGGCGTTCACGAAACACCGAGGCCGGTGTGGCTCAGTGTCACCGCAATCCTTTCCCGTGGCTGGTGGGGCGGTTCAAGCGAAGGCGGCGCGGTCGAGGGCGCTGACTGTGCCGTCGACGGACAGGACCAGCACCGTGTCGTCGGTGACGACGGCGGGTGCGGCGATCGGGGAGCCGACGTCGACGTCGGCGAGCGGCTTGCCCGAGGCGCCGTCGAAGGCGTGCACGTGCCCGTCCAGCCCCGGCAGGAGAAGCCGAACCGAACCGTCGCCCTGCGGGACGGTGGTGGGTCCGGCGAACAGGACCTGCGGGGTGCGGGTGTAGCTGGCCATCGCCAGCTCGGACCCCGGGCTCCGCCTGGCCGGGGTGCGCCAGATCTGGGTTCCGTCGCCGCGGTCGAGCAGCACCACGGCATCGCCACCGAAGACGGTCGCGATGCCGTCGGGGGTGGCCGCGGGGGTGGCCGGGTTGTGCGGCAGGTCGGTCGTGGACGTCCACCGCTCCGCGCCCGTCACCGTATCCACCGCGACCAGCCCTTTGGGGGTGGGGACGTACAGCGCGGTGCTCAGCTCGTCGTACAGCGGTGTGCCGATGGGATACAGCCCCCCGAGGATGTCCTTGGACCTGCCACCCAGGCGCCACACCGTCTCGCCGGTGGCGACGTCGAGGCCGGCCATCCCGACCGGTGCCGGGAAGTTACCGAGGATCAGCACGTCCCCGGCGAGGACGGGGTTGGACTGCGCCACCAGCGTTTGGTATGCGGACAGGCCGACCCGCTCCCATCGCAGCGCGCCGGTGGTCGGATCGAGGGCACGGACATGCGCGAGATCGCCCACGATCACGGTGTCGCGGGCGATGACCGGGTCCGCCCAGGCGAACAGCCGCAGCGGGTCCGGTGACGGGACACGCCACCGCTCGGCACCGGTCTGTGCGTCCAGGCCGACCGTGTCCCCGCTGACCTCGACGGCCACCACGACATCCCCGTACACCGCCGGTGTTCCCTTCACCGACGCCCGCGACTCGGCCCGCCAGCGCAGCGAGCCGTCAGCGAGGGAGAGCACCTCGACCGCGCCGGAGGCCTCGTCTTCCCGCTTCACCGGCGCGATCACCCGATCGCCGTGCACCCGCACCGGGGAGCGGTGACCCGCTCCAGCCAGCTGGTGCCGCCAGCGCACATACGTCGGCCGCCCGGTCACGATCCCGGCCACGGCCCGCGAGGGTATCGAGAACGTCGCGCGTTCCAGCCCGGTCGGGGCGACCGCCCGCGTCTCCAGACCAATCTTCTCCCCGTCCCACCGCACGATCCGGTACGATGGGGGCGAGTAGTCCAACCCGGCGAACATCGGCGTCGGGGTGTTGACGTGCAACGTCTTGCCGACCCGGACGACCCGACTGGTGTGCCGGTGCCCGGAGAACGTCGCGACCGGCTGGCTGGGCAGGCCGTCGAGGATCGACGTCCACGGCTGGTCGTGGCTGAGCAGGATCCACGGCACGCCCGTGCCCACCGTCTCCAGGTCGGCCCGCAGCCACGCGTCCTGCACCGCGTTGTCCAGCCCCACCTCGTGGGTGTGCCAGTCGAGCGCGACGACATGCAGACCGGGCAGGTCGAAGGCATACCATCGCGGGCCCAAGTGCCGCTCGTACCCGGCCGGGTCGGCGCCATGCGTCAGGTATCCGGTGCGGGTCGTGACCCACTCGATACCCGTGCCGGCGAGCGGCAGCACGCCGGCGATGTGGTCATGATTGCCCGGCAGCACATGCACCGGCAGCGGGCTGGCCGCCAGCGCCGCCTTCAACTGCACGTACTCGTCGTCTAGGCCGAGATCAGTCAGATCCCCGGTGGCGATCACCGACTGCACGTCGGCGGCTCGGTCCGGCAACCCGGCCAGAAACGACGCCAGCACACTCTCGATGCCCATCTCCACACCCGGCGGGTAGAACCGCGCGCCGTTGTCGACCGACAGGTGCAGGTCGGAGACATGCACGAACCGGTACGGGAACACCTCCTCCTGCCGCCGCAGTGTAAACGTCACACGCTCGGCCGACGCCGGAGCGAACCACGGGGCGGCCGTGTACCCCGCGGGCCGAGTCAGGAACACGAACGCGCCGGACGGGTCGATGCTGAACGTCCCGTCGCCAGCGGTACGCGTCACCTGATGCCCGTCACTGACCATCACATTCGGCACTGCGGTACCATTGACGTACTGTACTGATCCCCGCATGGGAGGGCTCCTTCATCTGCTACCGGACAGCACAAGATCACCGTTTCGGGACGGCGCAGGGTGGGCTGCGGCTGGAGGGCGTGATCGGGGCTGGTGGGCGTCGCCGGGTCTAGTAAGCGGCTATATACGGTGTTCGATGAGCACGTCGGCGGTCATCGCCAACGCGTCACGGCTGCATGGGCTGTGCACCACCAGGGCGAACAGGGCGTCGAGAACCGACAGGTGCACGATGCGACTGGTCATCGCTTCGATGCGATAAGCAGTCTCCCGGCTGCCCGCCACCACCGTGTGCCGCACAAGCTCGGTCAACGGTGACCGGACAAAGCTCGTGATCGCGGCGGTATGCGCCCCGGCGTCCACCGCCGCCCGCACCGCCGCGAGCGTCTCTACGGTGGAGCCGGTGTGGCTGATCGCGATGCACACGTCACCCACCGCCAGCATGCGGGCGGTGACGTGTTGCACATGCGCGTCCCCGGCGAAACGCGCATCGACACCGACCGTGGTGAGCCGGTAGGCGGTATCCATCGCCAGCGGCGCCGACGTCCCCACCGCCACGAACAAGGTACGGGGCGCGGCGACGACCAGGTCAGCGATCGTCGCCAGCGCGGCGCTATCGATGCTTCGCGCGGCTTCGGTCAGGGCACTCGCCGCACCACCAAGCACCTTCCTGATGATCTTGTCCGGGCCGTCGTCCACGGACACCTCGTCGACCAGCTGCCGGTCATGCGGCAGCGTCTCGCGGATCAGGGCGAGCTTGAGTTCCTGGTAGCCCCGAAGGGCCAGGCCCTGGCAGAACCGCACCACGGTCGCCGGCGAGGTTCCCGCTGCCTGCGCCAGCTCGTTGACCGACTGGTGGATGACTGCTGCCGGGTCTCTGAGGACCTGTCGTGCCACCCGCTGCTCTGCCGACGACATCGACGCCGACAGCGCCCGGATGCGCTCCAGGACGGCCAGCGTGTCAGCGCCACCCTCAACCGCCGTCGTCTCACTGGTCACGGCACGTCACGCTAGGCGCGTCGGGACAACGGCCAGATGCCCGAAGGTGAACCGTGAATGAATCTTCCACTGAACGGCACATCATGAAAATCTGTTTCAGTCACAGAGATCGGCCGCGGGTGTAGATCCAATGCTGCGTCTTCCGTGCGTGCTGGCACTGTTGCGTTTGCTGGGCGCGGGTGCTGAGGCCGCCGGCCGGACATGATCAGGTGATGGGTCGTCGTCGGGGTCTGTTGCGTTATGGGAAAGCAAGACATGGCGGACC
>NZ_CAAAFT010000234.1:0-1700 GCF_900634765.1 Candidatus Protofrankia californiensis
TCCCGGCATCGGAGTTCACCGGCTTCCGGTTCCCACCTGAGGGGAAGCGTGCTGGCGGTCCGCTGGTATCTGCGCTACGCCCTGTCGTACCGAGACGTCGAGGAACTCCTCGCCGAACGTGGTCTCGTCGTCGATCATGTGACGGTGTACCGGTGGGTGCAGCGGTTCATCCCCCTACTGATCGATGCTGCCCGGCCCTGCCGGCACTCACCCGGAGACAGGTGGTGTGTCGACGAGACCTATGTGAAGGTCTCCGGCCGGTGGATCTACCTGTACCGGGCGGTCGACCAGTACGGCCAGGTCATCGACGTGCTGGCCAGTGAGCATCGGGATCTGGCCGCGGCCCGCGGGTTCTTCACCGTCGCGCTGTCCCATGGCCGCAGGCCGGTGGGGGTCACCACCGATAAGGCTGCTGTCTATCCGCGGATCCTGGACGAGCTGCTGCCCGCCGCCTGTCACGTCGACGCCCGGCGGGCCACGGTGTTGCGGTCTTTGTAGAGCGTGGCGTCGTGGCTGACCGGGCGGCCTCCGGCGCTGCCGCGCTTCTTACGGTTGGCCATCTGGTCGGCCTTCTCCGGGATCACCGCCCGGATCTTCCGTGTACGCAGGTGGGCGCGGTTGGCGCGGGACGAGTACGCCTTGTCTGCGGCGACCGCGTCCGGCCGGGTCCTGGGGCGGCCGACCGGTCCACGCACCTTGATCTTCTTCAGGACCGGGAGGAAACGCGGGCTGTCCGCGGCCTGTCCGGGGGTGAGGATGATGGACAGTGGGCGGCAGCGCCGGTCGGTCGCGAGGTGCACCTTGCTGGTCAGCCCGCCCCGGGAGCGTCCCAGTTCGGCGGCCTTCAGCCGGGCCTTGCGGCGTCGGCGTACCGCGCGGCGCCGTGCCCGTTCGGCTTCCTCTGCGCCCTCGGGCGCCTCGGTCACGGAGTCGTTGTGCCCGGTTTCTGAAGCCCCTTTTCCTCTGTCAGGGCCTTCTCCATGTCCTCCAGGAGGTCCGGGTCGACCACCATGCCCGCCGCGTGGTGATGCGCGCGGGTGACGGTGGAGTCCACGCTGACCAGACTGAGATCGACATCGCCGCGTGCCGCCGCTTCGGTGATCATCGCGTCCATGAGGGTCTGGAAGACCCCGTCACGCGCCCACCTACGGAACCGGTCGTAGATCGTCGACCAGGAGCCGTAGCTGTCCGGCACGTCCCGCCAGGGGCTGCCGGTACGGAACCTCCACATCACCGCGTTGAAATAGCTGCGCAGGTCAGGGATCGGTCCGGACGCCCCCAGCGGGAGGTGCGGCTCGATCAACTCCCATTCACCATCGGTCAGATCACCACGCGTCATACAGCCGTGCTACCAGCCGAAGCACCCGAACGAAGGACGAATACCCTGATTGTGATCCGGACTCAGAACAGGCCCTAATGGCCAGCCGTCCGGGGCGGTGACGACCTGGATGTTCCCGCCGTGGTTGTCGTGTGTGCCCGACCACCACAGGTCCACCCCCGGGGTGGGGCCGGGGGTCCGGATCCGATCGGTGGCGATCAGGGTGCCGTCGACGCTGACGCGGTGATGGCCGGCGGCTGTCGCCGTGAGCGGGGCGGACTCCAGCCAGGGCCATTTCGTAGTCGATAGGCCAAGTTGATCATTCTCGGTATCGACCGATATACGGCCTGACCTGGACGGATACCGGCGACACGCCGGAGGG
>NZ_CAAAFT010000234.1:2046-2658 GCF_900634765.1 Candidatus Protofrankia californiensis
AGATACACGGCAGGCACGACCCCCTGCCGATCATGGAGTTCTCGACGCTTCATGTTCGCCAGGAAAGGCCGTGCCCGCCGATGCCATCATCTCCCCTCGCCGCCGTGGCCGACGAGCTGGCCGCGCAGATCCCGGACAGGATCAGCCAGCCGCGTCTGGTCACCGAAGGTGACCAGACTGCGTTGCTGGAAGCTCTCGCGCAGGTACCGGACCCACGTCGACGCCGCGGAGTGCGTCACCGGTTCGCCGCGCTCCTGGCGATCGCGGTGTGCGCCATGCTCAGCGGCGCCCGCTCGTTCGCGGCGATCGGGGAATGGGCCGCCGACCTCCCCGCGGATGCCCACGCCGGTCTCGGGATCACCGGGCGGATCCCAGGCCCGGTGACGATCTGGCGGGTGCTGGTACGTGTGGACCGGGCGGCGTTGGAGGCCGCGATCGGAGCCTGGATCCGGGCCCGCCTCGACGCCGTCGACACCGCCGGACACCAGCCGCCACGGCGCCACCGCCGGGTACGGCGGGTGCTCGCGGTGGCCGGCAAGACGATGCGCGCCACCCGGCACGGCACCCGCCAGGTGCACCTGCCCGGTGTCCTCGACCATGCCCGCGGCGTGC
>NZ_CAAAFT010000234.1:3245-7452 GCF_900634765.1 Candidatus Protofrankia californiensis
TCCTGGCACAGGTCGACGTCGACGAGAAGACCAACGAAATCCCTTTGTTCTCCACGGTTCTCGACCAGATCCCCGACCTGACCGACGTCCTGATCACCGTCGACGCCATGCACGCGCAGACCGCGCACGCCGACTACCTCCACACCCGGGGAGCACACCTGTTGGTCACCGTGAAACGCAACCAGCCCACCGTGCACACCCGGTTGAAGACGCTGCCGTGGAAGGACGTCCCGGTCGGGCACACCACCACCGGCCGTGGTCACGGCCGGATCGAGACACGCACCCTGAAGGCCGTCACCGTTCCGGCCGGGCTCGGGTTCCCCCACGCCACCCAGGCCATCCAGGTCACCCGCACCTCCCGCCCGATCACCACGAACAAGGGCAAGCGCCGCCAGCGACGTGAGACCGTCTACGCGATCTGCACCCTGCCCGCCGAGGACGCCCTACCGGCGGAACCGGCCACCTGGATCCGAGGCCACTGGTCCATCGAGAACCGGCTGCACCGGGTCCGTGACGTCACACTGGGTGAAGACCTCACCAGGCTCGTACCGGCAGCGGCCCCCAGGTCATGGCCGCTCTCCGCAACCTGGTGATCAGCATCCTCCGGTTCGCCGGCTTCACCAACATCGCCCGAGCCCTACGCCACCACGCCCGCCATCCCGACCAGGCGATCACCCTCATGACCAGCACAAACACGACTTTGCAATGACCCTGGGGGGATCCGCAGGGCCTTGAGGACCCGTCAGACCCGTTCGTGGTGGCCCGAGCCCTCACAAGCCCGCACTTGCCTGCGTCCGGGCATTGCTGTAGATTCTAATCTAATAAAGGTTTAGCTTAGCGTCGGAGTCGACTCGGCGGATTGCGTGCGACGTGGATGAGGACTGAGCCGTCGGCTTGCCGGAAGGATGGTTAGCTCAGGTAGTCGGGAACATATCAGGCGGGCGGTTTGTGGCTACGGCGAGTCGCTGGGCCTCTATGCCGGGATCGGGGCGCCCGCACATCCGACGTGTTGAGCTTGCGCAGTTCCGGTCATTTCGGTTGTTCGGCAAGTCCTGGCGGCAAAGTCGCCGGGCCGCCTACCCGCTGGTTAGACGAGGAGCATCGAGATGAACATACGAGCCCAGCGCCTGTGCGCGTGGTGCGGACCTGTCTTAGCGGTGTTATTCTTTATCGGATTCTGGCTGATCGCCGACTTCATACCGCCGCCGTCACCTGCCGAGAGTCCTGGCCAGGTAGCGGTGAGATTCCGCGAGCACGCGAACCAGATTCGTTTCGGCCTTCTGCTGACTCTCTATGCCGGCACGCTGACAGTCCCGTGGGTCGCGGCAGTCTCGGTGCAGCTCAAGCGGATAGAAGGGCAGTTCTCCCCCCTCACCTACGCACAGCTCGGGCTCGGGGTGCTTCTCCCGCTCGAGTTCGTCGTCCCCATCTACTTCTGGCAGACCGCCGCTTTCCGCTCCGAGCGCTCTCCTGAAATCGTCCAGACCCTGAACGACCTGGGCTGGCTGCCGTTCACGGGTCTGGTCTACACTATCGTCGCGCAGGCCATCGTGATCGGGATCGCGATCCTCGCGGACCGCCGGGAAAAGCCAATCTTCCCCCGCTGGTCCGGCTACCTCAGCATCTGGGCCGCCCTGCTGTTCTGCCCGGCGGGCTTCGACGTCTTCTTCAAGGACGGCCCGCTGGCATGGAACGGCCTGATCGCCTGGTGGGTGCTGGTCGTCGCGTTCTTCCTGTGGCTGATTGTGCTGTCGGTTGTGTTGCTCGGTGCCATCCGGCGCCAGGAGGAAGAAGGTCAGGCGAACCGAGCGGAAGCGGTCAGCCAGCAGTGACCAGATGGGTCGCCGGGCAGGCCAGCGACGTGCGGCCAGTGCTCTCGCAGGCAGCCGCCGGGGGTCTGTTGCGTTCAGCGGAGTCAAGACATGGCAAGCCCCGCCGAGCCGGTGATCAGATCGCCAGTGCGAGCTCGGTAAAGGCAGCTGACAGCCGCAGGTTTGGGTTGGTGTCGAGGCTGAGTTCGTAGTGGCCGCGGCGGATGTTCTCCCGCGAACGCATGCCCAGAGCTGACCGTCTGGACGGAGCGGAAGCGTTTCAGCCCGCGCATCGGCCGGAGTCTTGCTTTCAGCTGGCTGTGGTCGGATTCGATCCGGTTGTTCGCCCGTCGGGCATCGATGTGACGGGCGGCGGGCAGCAGCTCGTCGAGCACCCTCTGGTAGGTGGCGGCTTGGTCGGTAGTGACTTCGACCAGCCGGCGGAGGAGCTCTTCGACGTCCCAGTAGGACTGGGCATAGCGCAGGTACCAGCGAACCGCCAGCACGCTTCCCCTCGGGCGGGAACCGGAACCCGGTGAACTCCGAGGCGGGGACTGGTGGACGGACGGGACCTCGACGCATCCACCTACCATTCCCGATCAAGGAACTCGCGGATGCAACAGACCCAGGTGCCGGCCTCGACGGCCCGGCGAGAACGGCACATCCCGGGCGAGGCCGGGCTGTGGTTTCTGCTCTTCGGCGACATGACGCTCTTCGCCGTCCTGTTCTGCGTTTACCTGAACCAGCGCGGTAAGCAGCTTGAGGTTTTCACCCATTCGCAGGGCACCCTGAACCGCGACTTTGGCGCGCTGAACACGCTGCTGCTTCTGTCGAGCTCGCTGCTCGTCGTGTTGGCGACGCGCGCGGTCAGGGGGGCGGCCCGGCGCAGCGCTCCGCGCCTGCTGGTCGGCGCGATCGCGTTCGGGCTGGGGTTCGTCGCGGTGAAGGTCGTCGAGTACCACGACAAGATCATCACGGGGATGACTCCGGACGTCAACATGTTCTACATGTACTATTTCGTGCTGACTGGGTTGCACTTGGCGCATCTGGTCCTCGGCCTCGTTGTGCTCGTCGTGCTGTTCACGCTGTCCCGGAAGGCTGAGCTCAGCGAGGGGCAGTTCATGTTCTTCGAGGGCGGCGCATGCTTCTGGCACATGGTCGACCTGCTCTGGATAGTCATCTTCCCGCTGCTCTACCTGGTGAGGTGAACGATGAGTTCCGTGGTGCGCACGCGTGCGACCGGCGTGTGGCTCATCCTCGTCCTTGCGACGTCGCTGTCTTGGGTGCTGGGTACCGACCATGGCCTCAGTAACGACGGGCATCGGATGGCGAGCGTCGCGATCATGGTCGTCGCGCTGTTCAAGGTCAGGCTCGTCGGCCTCTACTTCATGGACCTCCGCAACGCGCCGGCGGTTTTGCGTGCGTTGCTAGAGGGGTACTGCGTCGCCGTCTGCGCCGTGATGATCTCGCTGTTCCTCCTCGCCTAGTGTCTCGTGATGCTCTGGTCTTTAGATAACAGTGGGGATGATCAGGCGTGTGACCGGCGCAGATAACTTAACATGACAAAAATAATCCTTCATCACGAGACACCAGTGCTTGGGTTCCTCAAGGCCGGGGTAGATCGGGTGAACTGAACAGCACGCACTACCAGCGTTTCCTGCAGCGGGTGGAGGAGGCCAATCCCACCGGGGAGATCTACGTGGTCAGCGACAACCTGTCCTCCCACGACAGCAAGGCCACCCGGACCTGACTGGAAGACCATCGCCGGATCCGGCAGGTGTTCATCCCGCTGGGTGCCTGCTGGCTGAATCTCCAGGAGGGCTGGTGGCGGATCTTCCGCAAGACCGCCCTGGCCGGCCAGTCCTTCGCCGCCCTCGACGAGATCGGCGAGGCCACCCGGCTGGCCACCGCCCAGGCTCAACGCCCGCGCGAAACCCTGGGTCTGGGACGGCCCCCGCCCCACCGGCCCGGAAACTCCGACACCGTTTTGTGTACTGCTTTGAGGAACCCAGCTCTAGAGCGCGACGGCGAAGTCGGGCTCGGTGACGGCACGGACGTCGTCGACGGCCACGCCCGGTGCGAGCTCGCGCAGGACTAGTCCTGCGGGCTCGATATCGAATACGGCGAGGTCGGTGATGACGCGCTGGATGCATGCGCGTCCTGTGTAGGGCAGCGAACACTCATGTACGATCTTGGGCGAGCCGTCTTTGGTGGCGTGCTCCATCATCACGATCGAGCGCTTGGCCCCGTGTACAAGATCCATCGCGCCGCCCATCCCCTTGACCATCTTTCCGGGGATCATCCAATTGGCTAGGTCGCCCTTCTCCGACACCTGCATGGCGCCGAGGATCGCGACGTCGATGTGACCGCCGCGGATCATCCCGAACGACGTCGCG
>NZ_CAAAFT010000235.1:0-1776 GCF_900634765.1 Candidatus Protofrankia californiensis
CACCGGAAGATTTACGGTCAAGATCGGCCGGTCCTAGCGGATGCAACAGTGCCGTGCCGGTGCGCCTGGACCCGGAACTGGGGGCGGCGCTTGCCGCACGCGCGGCTGCCGAGCACGCGCACGCCGGCGGCCTCATCCGTCAGGCACCTTCGGGCGTGGCTCGGGGGTCGCGTAGTCGTCGACGTCCCGCCGAAGTGCGGGGCGTGTGCCGAAGGTCGGCGTTGCGCTGGTGGGTTTCGTTGCATGCCGCGGGTGGCGTCGGCAGGTCCGTGAGTAGCTGTGTGACAATGTAGTCATGGCGGATGGGAGTCATGGTGGATGGGCTGTGGTGGGACGAGGAGGACGCGGAGTACATCCGGCGCCGTTCCGACCGGTACCCGGGCGCGACCGACATTGAGCCGGACTGGACGCTGGAGGCGACCGCGGATCCTCGCCGGATCGTCCGTGACCCCGATCCCAAGAGTCACCTCGGAGCCATCCGGCTCATCGGTTACTCCCCGAGCGCCGGCTTCGTGCTCACAGTGATCATCGATCCGGTGGACAAGGCTGGGATCACCGCGTGGAAGACCCGTGGAGCCGATCTGCGGGACTATCTGGGAGGGGAGGGCCGGTCATGACCGACCGTGCGACCCGCGCTCGACGGGATGCCATCCGGGCCGAGTATGCCGTGGAGGAAGCCGAGGCAGCCGGAGCCGAGGCGCTGGAGAACGAACAAGCTGTGGTGTCGGTGCGGGTGCCCGCATCCCTGGCCGAAACCCTCAGGGCCCGGGCAGCCGCCGAGCACATCCCCACCTCGGCGCTGATCAGGCGTATCCTCACCCGGGCCGTACACGAGCCTGATGCGCCGGTGCTGACCGTCGCGCAGGTCGAGGAGATAGCCCGACGCGTCTTCCGCGAATCAGCATGAGCACGTACGTGTTACGGCAGGAATGGCGGGTTTGTTGCGTTCAGCGGAGGCAAGACATGCCAGGCCCCGCCGAACCGATGATCAGATTGCCAGGGTGAGCTCGACGAAGGCAGCCGACACCCGCAGGTGCGGTTCGGCCTCGACGCCAAGTTCGTAGTGGCCGCGGCGGACGTTCTGCACGAACGCATGCCCCAAGCTGACCGTCTGCGCGGAGCGGACGCGTTTGAGTCCGCGCATTGGCCGGAGTCTGGCTTTGAGCTGGCTGTGGTCGGATTCGATCCGGTTGTTCGCCCGCCGGGCATCGATGTGGTGGGTGGCGGGCAGCAGCTCGTCGAGGATCCGTGGGTAGGTGGCGGCCTGGTCGGTGGTCACCTCGACCGGGCGGCGGCCGTGGGACAGAGCGCGGGTGAAGAACCGCCGTGCTGCGGCCAGATCGCGGTGGTCGGAGGCGAGGACGTCGATGACCTGCCTGTACTGGTCGACCGCCCGGTACAGGTAGATCCACCTGCCTGAGACCTTCGCGTAGGTTTCGTCGACGAACCACCTGTCCCCGGGTGAGTGCCGGCAGGGCCGGGCAGCGTCGATCAGTAGGGGGGTGAACCGCTGCACCCACCGGTACACGGTTATATGATCGACGACGAGACCACGTTCGGCGAGGAGTTCCTCGACGTCTCGGTACGACAGGGCGTAGCGCAGATACCAGCGGACCGCCAGCACGCTTCCCCTCAGGTGGGAACCGGAAGCCGGTGAATTCCGATGCCGGGACTGGCTGACGGACGGGACGTCGACGCATTACTCGATCATGCCTGGTCAGACGTCGAGACGGCGGACCTCAGCAACGCAACAAACCCCTTGGCCACCCTCACATC
>NZ_CAAAFT010000235.1:1801-6183 GCF_900634765.1 Candidatus Protofrankia californiensis
CTGACGGACGGGACGTCGACGCATTACTCGATCATGCCTGGTCAGACGTCGAGACGGCGGACCTCAGCAACGCAACAAACCCCTTGGCCACCCTCACATCCAACATGATCACGGCGACTCAAAATGCAACAGCCACCGTGCCGGCACGCGTGTCCCACTCCCGATTCCGATAACCATTCCGATGATTTACCCGGTCGGGTGAGATCTCGCCGTAGTCGGCGCCGCAGAGGCTGTTGGCCTCGGCGGACATCACCGCCTCGGCGAACGTCTTCACCATCATCCCGATCAGGTCGGGACTCGCTGCCAGCAGTTCCTTGCCGAGGGTCTCGGTGACATTCACAGTGGGGTTCGCGGCCATCGCGTTTCTCCTCCTCGAGTGCTTCGCTCGTTCTCGAAATGGACCGGAATTCTTTACCCCGCAAAAGTCCTAGTGTCTCGTGATTCAGTTAGATTTACTTTCCATTGTTGTCGACAAGCTTCTTGATGTTGGTCTGGACGAGTTGAACCTTCGCGAGAATCTCGTCGGCGGTTGCAGTCCAGACGAACGGCTCAGGACTGGTGTTCCAGTGGGAAATGTAGTCCCGGATCTGCTTGATGAGAACCTTCACGGAACTGAATGTGCCGCGACGGATCGACTGGCGGGTGATGACGCCGAACCAGGTTTCGATCTGGTTGATCCAGGACGAGCCCACCGGGGTGAAGTGGAAGTGCACGTGCGGGTTCTTCTCCAGCCACGCCTCGACGTCGGGGGTGGTGTGGGTGGAAAGGTTGTCCAGGACGATGTGGATCTCCTTGCCGGCATGCGGTTTTACGGCCTTCTTGACGAAAGCAAGGAAGTTCTCCCCGTCGCGGCTCGAACGGCATTCACCGAAGACCTCTCCGGTCCCGACATTCAATGCGGCGAACAGGTTCGTGGTGCCGTGCCGGACATAGTCGTGGGTGCGTTTCTCGGTGGCGTCGAACGCGATCGGCAGCAGAGGCTGCGTGCGGTCCAGTGCCTGGATCTGCGTCTTCTCGTCCAGGCTGAGCACGACGGCACCTCCGGGCGGGTCGAGATACAGACCAACGATGTCCGCGACCTTCTCGGCGAATGCGGGGTCTTTGCTGACCTTAAACGTGCCCTGCCGGTGCGGCCTCAGCCCGTTCTCCCGCCACAGCTTCGCCACGTAGTGCCAAGATATCGACGTACCGGTGGTACGGGCGATGTATTTGGCCATCTCCCGACTCGACCAGTGCGACAGGCCCGTCTCTACCGGCGGAGTGGTACGGGTCAAGGCGAGGACCCTGCTGCGGATCCTCGCCGGCACCTGCTCCCGGGGCGCCCCGCGGGGCCGGTCCACAAACCCGCCGACGCCATCAGTCACGTATCGGGAAAGCCACAGGTCCACCGTCGGCCGCGAAACCCCGGCTCGCGCGGCAACCTCCTTTTTCTGAAGGCCCTCGGTGTACCACAGCACGATCCGGGCCCGCGTCGCCACGTTCGCCGAAACGTCCCGGCCGTTCACCAGAGACAACAATTCCGCTCGCTCATCCGCCGTCAACTCCACCCCGCCATTTTAGCCGACGTCATCACATAAATTAATCAGAATCACGCAACACTAGCCGTGTTGGAAGGCGCGGAAGACGCGGTCGGCACGGCCTCCGGTATGGCCGCGTTCTTGGCGGTGTCGTTCGCTCTGCTCCAGCAGGGCGACCACGTTCTGCTCGCTGAGGGAATCTTCGGCACGACGACCCGGCTGTACGCTGGGTACCTGCACAAGTTCGGCGTCGCAACCACCGTCGTGAAGGTGAGCGAGAACGCTGACTGGCGAGGCGCCCTGCGACCCGAGACGAAGATGATCGTGGTGGAAAGCCCTACCAACCCGGTGATGCTTGTGGCCGACCTGCCCTTCCTGGCCAGCCTGGCCCGGGCGAACGGCGCCCTGCTAGTAGTCGACAACACGCTGTGCACGCCAATCTTCCAGCAGCCGATCGCGCTGGACGCGGACCTCGTCATCCACTCGGCCGGCAAGTACATCGACGGCCAGGGCCGGTGCGGCGGCGGCGTGGTGGCCGGCCGGGCGGAGCTGATCGCCGAGGTGCGCGGGGTTCTGCGTACCGCCGGGCCGAGCCTGAGCCCGTTCAACGCGTGGATCTTTCTGAAGAGCCTGGAGACGCTTCCGGTGCGGATGCGCGCTCACGACGCGAACGCCGCGCGGATCAGCGCCTGGCTCGCGGACCGCGACGACGTACGAGCCGTGCACTTCACCGGCAGTCCGACCCATCCGCAGAAGGACTTGGTGGCGGCCCAGCAGTCCGGCCACGGCGGCCTCGTCAGTTTCGAACTCTTCGGTGGACAGCCCGAGAGCTGGGCGTTCATCGACAGCCTGCGGCTGGTCTCAAACACCACCAACATCGGAGACACCAAGACGATGATCACGAATCCGGCGACCACGACGCACGGGCGGCTGTCGGACCAGGAGCGGCGGGCGGCGGGCGTGGCTCCCGGCCTCCTGCGGCTTTCGGTCGGGCTTGAGGACGTGCGAGACATCCTCGCTGATCTGGACCGGGCGTTCAGGGTCGTCCGAGGCGGCCGGTTCGCGGGGTTTCAATGATGCGGGGCGGCACCCACAACGTCCGACGAGGACGAGTCGCCCAAGACGTTCGACGAAGGCGAGCTCGGGTTACTGCTGAGTACGCTCATCCGATTCGGTTCATCGAATCCCGGCGGCTCCGAGCGCCCGATCGCCGAATGGATCGCCGACCGGCTCGCGGACGCTGGCGTGTGCTCGCAGCTCCTCGAGTCGGAACGGGGCCGAGCATCCCTGGTCGCCAGTATCCCGGGAAGCGACCCGCCTCGCCGACGCTGCTTGTGCATGGTCATCTCGACGTCGTGCCCGCGGACGGCGCCAAGTGGTCGCTGCCCCTTCGTCTCCATCGGAACTGCTGATCATTCGGACGCCTCTGGTTCCAGCACCGTCAGCCGCGTCGGCGCCGATGGTCCTTCGGGAGCTGGCGGGTTGCCAGGCCCCGGCAGGCGTGACGCCAGGAGAAGCGAGCCGAGGACGACCAGTGCCTCGATAAGCGCCACCTGAGTGTACGAGCCATGGGACTGGGCCGCGCCGAGCTGGCTGGACAGGGCAGCACCGATGCTGTGCAGGGTCCACACCAGACCGAGCGCGGTGGCCTGGGCACCCGCAGGCAGCGTCCGACCGATCCACAGTGTGGTCGCGACGACCGTCGCCAGGTAGCTGACGCCGAACACCACGCCGAACAGCAGGGAGGTCGCCGCGGTCGGGTGGAAGGCGACCAGCACCATGGCGACGCCCCGCAGCCCGTACCCTCCGACCAGGGTCTCCTTAATCCGCCCCTGGTCACACAGCCTGCCAGCCACCAACGAACCAAGGATTTCGAACACGCCGAGCACAGCCAGGGTGCCGCTGACCACGGTCGCACCCATCCCCGCCATGTCGAGGTGCGTGACAAGGTGGACGTCAACGAACGCCATGGTCACTCCACACCCAGCGAAGGCGAGTGACAACGTACGGAAGGTCCGGTCCCGCAGCACCGTGCCCAGCCGGGCGCGGAACGTAGATACCGCTCCGGCCGCGTCGCCGTCTACCGCCACCTCGGCCGGAACGGCCTCGTCCTCGGTGTCGGCCGACAGCCGCCTCAGCACCAGGGCGAGCGGAGTGAGCACAGCGAGCATCGCAGTCCCCGCTGCCGTGAAGACAAGGCGCCAGCTGACAAAGGTGCCGAGCCACACCCACAGCGGCACCAGAACGACGAACCCGACAGCTGGCCCGTTCGTCATGACCGCATACGCCAGACCCTCACCCTGCTCGGCGAACAGCTCACTCGCAAGCTTCCCCAGCGGTACATAGGAGAGCATGGTGAACGCGAACGCACCGAATACTCCGTAGACGGGCGCGAACACACCCACACCCGGTGCCGCGGCGCACGCCAGGAACGTGACACCAGCGAGCACCGTTCCCGTCACGAGCACCGCTGCACCGCCGAAGCGGTCCGCCAGCACACCGACAATCGGGCTTGCGACCGCGATGACCACCGCGAACGTCGTCGTCGACCAGGCGAACTGGCCGAGCGTCGAGCCCAGGTCCGCGGCGATGGGCGAGAAGTCCACCTGGATCGTGTTCTTCAGTGCTGAGCCGGACAGCGAAAGTGTGAAGGCGAGTACGGCCGCGAACACCAGAACGGTGTTGCGCCGGCACTGTTGCATTCGTCGATTACTGGCGATCTTGACCGCAGATCTTCCCGTCGACGGGGGCTCATGTGACCGAATCACGGAGGCTTCAGACACCCGAAACGACTGTGGAGGACGTCTCCACCGGAAGATTTGCGGTCAAGATCGGCCGGTCCTAGCGGATGCAACAGTGCCGTGC
>NZ_CAAAFT010000236.1:0-20841 GCF_900634765.1 Candidatus Protofrankia californiensis
AAGTTAAAGATGCTGGAATCACGGGACACTAGCCGGGTAGTACAGTCGACAACGATCTCGTCACACCCACGTAGTAACGCGGACGCAGATATGTCGAGCCATGACGCTTGGTGAACGGCGCGGCCGTTGGCCAGGCGTCAAGTGCCAGTCCATGAAGATTTGGGCGTAACCCGCCGCCTGCCGTGGCAGGCGTTACAGATGGCCGCGTCGGCGAGCCACCTCGAACGGCCGGCAGGTCAGCGGACCCAAGCACCCGGATTCCCGCAGCCCGGAGGCACGACAACCGCGTCGGCGTCAGCAACCGATTCGGGCGTACCTGGGTCAGACGGCGGATGGTGCATCGCCGTGGCTGAGTCTCAACGCTAAGCAACAAGAACCCTTCTATGGAAAGCATTTCAGTTCAACCAACTTCTTCTTGGGACGAACGAATGACGCAAGAGCCATCACGGATTGTGAAGGTCGAAGAGAAGCTTAGTGCGTTCCAAGACTGCAAGGGCGAGGACGTCAGGGTCCCATTCCCAGTGCTTCTTGCTCAGCATCTCCACGGTCCACATCCCGTCGTATCCAGTCGCGGCGATCGCCTCGACTGCCTCGCGCAGCGGCAAGACCCCCTCGCCTGGTAAGGCCGTCCGGTCGTCGTCCCGCCACTGTAGACCGGTCCGCGCCTGCGTGTCACCGATTTGGACGGCCAGGATCAGCCGCTTGTCGAGATTCGCGACCTCTTCCCAAGGTGTCCCGGATGTCCATAGGTGCCATGTATCGAGACAGAGCCCAACCCGGTCGAGTCCTACGGCCTGGATGACCTCTAGTGCCTGATCGAGCGCGTGAAAGGGAGAAAAGGTTACGGGTTCGATCGCCAGCCTCACACCGTGCGGTGTCGCGACATCTGCCAGCTCGGTCAGACAATCTATGAGAACGCGGCGCTGATCCTGCCACTCGTCACTGGAGAAGTTATCCAGAGCGACGACCTGAAGCGTCGGGCAATTTAGATCGGCGGCGACCCGGGACATGCGAGCACAGTCATCGATCAGTTGCTGTCGCGCGGTCCTTTCGCGCGTCTCTATAGGCAGGAGGGCATCGAGCATCGTTACCCGCAGAGGTCCGAGCGCGTGGATCAGATCGTCTGTCGAGAAGCCCGTGTCGAGGTACCGTGCTACTTTCGTGATCAGAAGTTCGATGCCGTCGAACCCGGCTGCGTGGGCCACTCGCGCAGCCGTAACGACATTCGTTCGCATGATCGTCCCGCCGTGTAGTGACAACCCCGGTCGGTGCTTTCTTCCCTTCTGTGACTGATTCACTGGGTTCATGTCGTCTGACCTTTCGGATGCCCGTCGCCGGGCTCAGTGGCACCGCTCGTAGCCTCACAGAGGCCAACTGCCCGGAGGTAGGCGAGACTTTGCTTAGCTGAGTCGAGTCCGGTGTGCGGGGTGTTGGCGTAGGGGTCTGGATCCTGTTCGACGGTGGCGATCCCGTCGAACCCGATCTTCGCTAGGCTTAAATGCAGCGCGGAGAAGTCCACGACGCCGTTCCCTAGCGGGCAGAACAGCCCTTTCCCGAGCGCTTCCTCGAATGCGAGATCCTCGGTGATCATGCGCCGCATGCCATGAGCGGAGACATCCTTGAGGTGGAAGTACTCGACTCGCTCAGGGTATTGCGCGACAAGGTCGGCAGCTTGAAGCCCGGCCACCGCGCTGTGTCCGGTGTCGATGCATAGCCCTATCGCCTCGTGGGATAAGTCGGTAAGGGCTCGGTCGATCTCGTCGATGAATTCGATGTGGGTACCGGCGTGCGGGTGGAGCACGGGGCGGATGTTATGGCTCTGCGCGATCGATGACACTTCACGGATCGTGTCCATCAAGTACATCCAGGCGTCGCCGGTGAGGCGCTGCGCCTTGTCTGAGCGCCCGGCGGTCTGCTGGCGTTCCATGAACATGCGGTCGATAACTACGAGATACCGAGCTCCGAGCTCCGACAGCACCCTGACGACCCTAGTGGTGCTGCCGATCACGGCGTCATGCCACGCTGGGTCGTGTAGGTGTTCGTAGACGAATCCTCCGGTCAAGGTGAGACCGCGCTTATCCAATTCGGCCCGGAGGATGTCGGTGCCTTCCGGCAGAAAGCCGATGGGGCCGAGCTCGGTTCCGGAATACCCGGCGGCGGCGATCTCGTCGAGGACGATCGACCATGGAGGGTTGGTGTCAGCGTCGGCTTCGAAGACACCCCATGATAGCGGCGCGTTACCGATGGTCAACATTCCTTATTCCTCCGCCGCTTTCTGCATTGCTCGATTGCCACGAGATCGAGATAACGCTGCACGGATGGCTTGAGGAGCGATTCAGCGGTCACCAGGATGTACTGGGCGCCCGCATCGATGTGGGCCGCGACCGCATCGATGCTGGAGGCGACCATGCCGAGAATCTTGCCGTGCCGGTATGCTGCGGCGGCGACCACTTCAACCGCGTCCTGGATCTCCCGTCGGGTGATTTCTCCGGGAAAGCCCATGTCGTGCGACAGATCTAGGGTTCCCATAAGCAGCACGTCGAGGCCTTCAACGGCGGCAATCTCATCGGCGTTGTTAACTCCCTCGACTGTCTCGATGTGGGCAACCACTTGGGTCTGCTCGTTGGCCTCCGCCGTATATCGCGCGTATCCGTTGGGAGCGCCGAATCCGCTAGCGCGCGAGGCGGATAGACCTCGCTTGCCATGGGGGAAGAATTTGGTGGCCTCGACTGCTCGAACAGCGTCTGCCGCGGATGACACGCCGGGGACATGGCATCCGAGGGCGCCGGTATCAAGGTATCGCAAAATCGAGGATGGGTTGTTCTCCTCGACGCGTACGAGCGGCGTAGCACCGTGCAGTTCCGTGGCGCGGACCAGATGTTCGCAGCTCGCTGGGGCCAGAGGGCCGTGCTCCCCGTCGAAGACCACGAAGTCGAGCCCGCTCAGCGCCAGATACTCGGCGAGCGCGGCGCTAGGGAAACGGAGGAAACAGCCGAGGGCTACCTCGCCGCGACGCAGTTTCGCGAGGGTCGTATTCACCTGCATCTGCTTGCCACCTCCAGCCCCCATGGGGATCAAAATTGTGCTGCGCGCGCGTCAAGATCGTGGTAGCTCCGTCGCAGGCGCGAGCCGCTCTAGCACTGCTGGGTTGACCACGCCCTTAGGCCGTGCTCCGGCGAGCACGTCTAGGACTTGTTGCACGCACACGCTGCTCATCGCGTGCATCGTTTCGACGCTCAGACCGCCGATATGCGGTGTCAGGACCACGTTGGGCATATCCAATAACGGCGACCCGGTAGGCGGCTCCTGCGCAAAGACGTCCAGAGCAGCACCCGCGAGGCGCCCGTCACGCAGCGCTCCAATCAGAGCTGACTCGTTCACGACCCCTCCTCGGGCGGTGTTTACCAAGATGGTGCCGCGATTCACGACCCCAAGTTCTGTCTCGCCGATGAGATCCTTCGTGTCTGCTGTCAGTGGCGTGTGAATACTCACCACCTGCGACCAACGCAGCAACTCCTCCAGCGTCTCGCATGCTTCGTCTTGCGGTGCCTCCGCCGCCGGGTCGTAAATCTTCACCTCGACATCGAACCCATTGAGGCGCTTCCGCACGGCCTGTCCGATGCTGCCGTAGCCGAGGATCCCGACCCGTTTGCCGGCCAGGCTGTGCGGACTAAGATCACCGCCGCGTTCCCAGCGCCCTAGCCTCACGACCCGGTCATTCTCGGTGATGCGCCTGAGGCAGGCCAGCAGCAAAGTCAACGTGTGCTCGGCTACGGTGTCGGCATTGAGCCCTGGAGTCGTGGTCACCACGACCTTCGCCTCGGTCGCTGCCCGGACATCGATCGCATCGAAACCCACTCCGAGTCTGGCGATCACACGTAGGTGCGGCGCGGCCGCGAAAACGTCGGCTGTGAATGGGTCGGAGCTAGCGATGACCGCGACGGCATCTCGCACTAGTTCAGTCATCTCCGCGGGCGTGCGCCCGCCGCGAGGCTCGACGCGGTTAATCCGGTATCCCGCCGCCACCAGACGTTTCCCTGTGTCGGGGTCAGAAGGGTCGAACCCGGGCGAAGTCACCAGTACGGTCCTCGACGCGCCTGGCGCCTCGGCCTCCAGGCGATCGGCAAGCTGAGTCACGGCTGGATACCATCATCGGATGTGTGTGTCGGTCAACGTATAGATTTAGTCACACTATGCGGGGGTCGTGTACCTAGAGGGTGTCTGAAAAGGGTCAGGGTGGGTAGATCGGCTGGTGGAGCCCCCGGTTGAGGGGAGGCTGGTGATGACTGACCGACGCCGGTATCCGACGGATCTGTCCGATCGCGAGTGGGAGCTGATCGCCTCGCTGGTCCCCGCTCCCAAACCCGGTGGTCGACCGCCGGTGCACGAACGGCGGGAGATCGTGAATGCGATGGCCTACTGGGTGCGGGCGGGGTGTGCCTGGCGGGGGGCTGTTGCGTTATGCGGAAGCAGGACATGGCTCGCCCTGCCGGGCTACTGATCAGATCGCCAGAGCGAGCTCGGCGAAAGCAGCCAACACCCGCAGCCGCGGGTCGGCATCGACGCCGAGTTCATAGTGGCCACGGCGGATGTTCTGCACGAACGCGTGCCCGGAACTGACCGTCTGCGCGGAGCGGAAACATTTCAGCCCGCGCATCGGCCGCAGCCTGGCCTTGAGCTGGCTGTGATCGGACTCGATCCGGGTGTTCGCCCGCCGGGCATCGACATGGTGGGCGGCAGGCAGCAGCTCGTCGAGGACCCGCGGGTAGGACGCCGCCTGGTCGGTGGTCACCTCGACCGGCCTGCGGCCGTGGGACAGGGCGGCGGTGAAGAACCGCCGGGCCGCGGCTAGGTCACGATGGTCGGAAGCGAACACGTCGACGACCTGCCCGAACTGGTCGACCGCCCGGTACAGATAGATCCACTCTCCGGCGACCGTCACATAGGTTTCGTCGACACACCACCGGTCCCCGGGTGAGTGCCGGCAGGGCCGGGCGGCGTCGATCAGCAGCGGGGTGAACCGCTGCACCCACCGATACACGGTCACATGATCGACGACCAGACCGCGCTCGGCCAGGAGCTCCTCGACGTCCCGGTACGACAGCGCGTAGCGCAGGTACCAGCGGACCGCTAGCACGATCACCTCAGGCGGGAACCGGAACCCGGCGAACTCCGAGACCGGAACCGGTGGACGGACGGGACGTCGACGCATCCCTCCACCATGCCCGATCAAGGACCCCGCGGATGCAACAGACCCTGCCGACCCGCGGCTGCGGGTGTTGGCTGCTTTCGCCGAGCTCGCTCTGGCGATCTGATCAGTAGCCCGGCAGGGCGAGCCATGTCCTGCTTCCGCATAACGCAACAGCCCCAAGCGATCCACCCAGCGCGCGTGACAGTGAGTCGGCGGCCCGCCGCACCTGTGTCCCAAGATCCTCGAGGGTGTCGGCGTCGTTCGTGATGGCGCCGAGCGCGGCTGCGACTTGACCCGTGTGGTCGATAACCGGACAGGCTGCCCCGTATTGACCGACGTGGAACTCGTTCACCTCGACGGTATAGCCAGTCCGGCGCGCCTTTGAGAGTTCCAGCAGGAGGTCGGCGCGCCTGGTGAGGGTGGACGTGGTGTAGGCCGGCAGCTCGTGTGCGAGGACCTGCTCGAGAAGCACAGTGTCGTTCAACAGAAACACCTTGCCGACTGCCGTGGCGTGCAAGGGCGCCGCCTTGCCGCCGTGAGACAGCCAAGACGGAAGGGTCGAACCGTTTGTCGCCTGGATTACGGGGATGGTGACGTCTCGGCCACGTCGGATTGCCAGCACCCGGCATTGAACTGATGAGCCCCGTACGAGCGCGAGGTGGTCGGGGCTTATTTGAACGACGTCCAGACGCCTCGCCGCAAGCGTGCCCAAGGCAATGAGCTTGGCGGAGGCAACGTAGGCTCCCGGCTCATCGGAGCCAGCCGGCTCAGCATAGCCGAGGTCGGTGAGTCGAGTAAGCAGCCGACGTACGGTGCGCCGATGCACTTGTAGCAGGCGTGCCAGGGACGCTTGCGTCTGTGGCGCTTCGGCGAGCAGCTCGAGCGCTCTGATCGTTCGCCCGACGTGCTGCGAGGCTGTTTCATCCTCGGGTCTGCTCATGGACAGAAAGTGTACGTTGACCGTCGCACTAGTCGGACCATTAGATCGTAGGACTATGACAGAGGAGAGGGACAGCATCGTGCAAGCCAGCATGCTCATCGCGGGGCGTGCCCTGCCCGGACGAGGCGACCGGATCACGATCTACAGCCCCTATCGCGGCGAACCTGTCGGGGAGACCGCGGAGGCTACCCCGGAGGAGATCGAAGACGCCTTGGCATCGGCGTCTGCCGCCGCCAGGGACGCCGAACTTCACGTCGGTGGCCGACGTGCTGCTGTCCTTGAGCGCGTCGCCGCCCTAGTGGAGACCGAAGTGGACGAGTTCGCGAGGCTAATCGCCCTCGAACAGGGCAAGACGATCGGCGAGGCTCGCAAGGAAGCAGGACGGGTTCCCCTCCTGCTTCGTGTGTGCGCTGGGGAGGCTCGCCGGTTGGGCGGCGAAACGGTTCCCCTTGATCAGGGCGATGACGGGATTGGCTGTCTCGGATTGACGGTGCGCATCCCGGTGGGTGTGGTTGTGGCGATTACCCCCTTCAACTACCCGCTGCTGCTCGTTGCGCACAAGCTCGGTCCAGCGTTCGCAGCGGGCAACGCGGTCATCCTCAAGCCCGCAACGGTCACGCCCCTCAGCGGACTGCGGCTTGCTCAACTGTTTGCCGAGGCCGGTGCGCCTGAGGGATCCGTGCAGTGCGTCACCGGCTCCGGCGCGGGCGTGGGGATGTCGCTGGTGCGCGATCCGCGTGTTCGTGCCGTCACGTTCACCGGCAGCGAGCCAGTTGGACGCGCGATCGCCGCGTCCGCGGGGGTGAAGCGACTGCTACTCGAACTCGGCGCCAACTGTCCGCTCATCGTCGCGGCCGATGCGAACATTGAGCAGGCCGCTGCCGCCACGGCTGTCGGGGGGTACAGCAATGCGGGCCAGGCATGTATCTCCGCCCAGCGCGTCCTGGTCCAGCGTGAGGTCTACGGCGACTTCTTGGATGCGTTGATCGAGCGCGTCGCGGCTATCAAGGCTGGAGACCCGTTGGACGAGACATCGACGATGGGCCCGTTGATCAGCGAGCAGGAGGCAGAACGGGTCACGAGCGCCATCACCGAGGCGACCGCCCTAGGTGCGAAGATCCTTCAGGGCGGGCACCGGGACGGCTCGCTGGTCGCGCCTACAGTCGTGTCCGACGTCTCTCCTGATTCGTCGCTGTTCTCCGAGGAACTCTTCGGCCCAGCGGTCGGTGTCACGTCCGTCAACAGCTTGGACGAGGCGATCGTCTTGGCTAACCGCAGCGAGTTCGGTCTCGGCGCGGGCATCTTCACCGAGAACGTGCACAACGCCCTGCGGTTCGTACGCGAGGTCGAAGCCGGTGTTCTGCAGGTCAACTGGTCACCGCTGTGGCGCGCCGACAGCATGCCCTACGGCGGGCTCAAGGGCAGCGGCATCGGCAAAGAAGGCCCCCGGTGGGCGATCGAGGAACTGACCGAACTCAAGACAGTTGTATTCCACCCGCCGGCGACGTGAGAACGGAAGACAACCTCAATGGTGACTGAAGTACAGGGCCGCAGGGCTTGCCCCTCCCCCACGCGCTGCCTGACCGCCGCCCAGGCCGTCGTCGTGTACCTGTCGCAGCAGTACAGCGACCGCGATGGCCACCGACGCCGTCTCATCCCGGGCATGTTCGGCATCTTCGGACACGGCAACGTCGTCGGGCTCGGCGAGGCGCTCGAAGAGTACGACACGGACCTTCGCTACTACCAGGGCAAGAACGAGCAGGCGATGGTCCACGCCGCCATCGGGCACGCCAAGGCGACGCTTCGCACCTCCACCTTGGCGTGCGCGGGGTCGGTCGGCCCCGGCGCCCTGAACATGGTTACCGGAGCAGCAACCGCCACCGCCAACCGGCTGCCCGTTCTACTGCTTCCCGCCGACGTGTTCATCCGCCGCCAGCAAGATCCAGTCCTCCAGCAGATCGAGAATCCGCTGTTCCGGGACGTGACCGCCAATGACGCCTTCCGCGCAGTGAGCCGTTACTTCGACCGGATCACCCGCCCCGAGCAGTTACTGGACTCCCTGCCGGCCGCCCTCCGGGTGCTGACCGACCCCGCCGACACCGGCGCGGTCACAATCTCCCTCCCCCAGGACGTCCAGGGCGAAGCCTACGACTTCCCCTCCGACTTCTTCCGCCCCCGCGCCTGGCAGATCCCACGCCGCACAGCCGCAGAGGAAGAGATCGAAGCGGCCGTCGCGGCCATCACCCGTGCCGATCGGCCGCTGATCATCGCCGGTGGCGGCGTCCGCTATTCGTCCGCCGAGCAGGTCGTCTCGCGCCTCGCCGCCGCCTGCGGGATACCCGTTAGCGAGACCCACGCCGGCAAGGGCTGTGGACCCCACAACGATCTCGGCGTCGGCGTGCTCGGCCTCAACGGCACAGTCGTCGCCAACAGGTTAGCCTCGCGTGCCGACTGCGTGATCGCCATCGGCACGAGACTTCAGGACTTCACGACCGGGTCGCGGGCGCTGTTCCAGAACCCTGCCGCCCGCTTCGTGTCCATCAATGTCGCAGCCACCGACGCATTCAAGGTCGGCTCGGTGCCGGTCGTTGGCGACGCCCTGCGCACCGTTGAACGGCTAGCGCAGCTACTGACCGATCGCGGCTACGCGACCTCCCAGGAGTACCGCGCGGAGATTCGCCGCGAGGCGGACCACTGGACCGACTTCCTCCGCGCAGACCTCACCCCCCGGACTGGCGAGCGGATGGGCCAGGCCGAGGTACTCCATGCGCTGAACCAGATGACCGGGCACGGCGACGTAGTGGTGACGGCCGCCGGAACTCCGCCAGCAGACGTCAGCAAGCTCTGGGACACCTCCAACGGGTCGGAATGCCACGTCGAGTTCGGCTTCTCGTGCATGGGCCACGAGATCCCGGCGGGCATCGGGTATCGCCTTGCCCGAGCCGAGACCACACGCGACATTTACGTGATCATCGGTGACGGCACGTACCTGATGAACAACACCGAACTCGTCACCGCGGTCCAGGAAGGCCTGAACATCACGGTAGTGCTCATTGAAAACGGTGGCTTCCAGGCCATCCGCGGCCTGCAGATGACCAAGACCGGCGTGGCTTTCGGCAACGAGTTCCGCCGCCGCGACGATTCCGGGCGCCTTGACGGAGAGTTCCTCGCGATCGACTATACGGCCAATGCCGCGTCCCTCGGGTGCCAGGTGTTCCGGGCGGAGACCATTGCGGAGTTCGAAACTGCTGCGAAAGCCTCCCGGGACGTCTCAGGCCCGAAGGTGATCGTCGTCTCAGTCGAGCCCTACCGCATGATGTCGGCCACAGAGTGCTTCTGGGACGTTGGTGTTGCCCAGGTCACCGAGCTGGAGCGAGTCCGGCAACGTACGGATGAGCACCTCAGCGCTCAGCGCGCGCAACGGTACTTCCCTCATCCGGAGATCAGGTAGCGACGTGAACAGCGCAACAGCCCTCGCGCTCGGCAAGTCGGGCGCACGACTGCATCAGCATTTGGTCCACCGCTTCCTAGAAGAGATTGCCGCCGGGACGTACCCGGAGGGTGGGCGCCTGCCGAGCGAAATAGTTCTCGCCGGGCAGCTCGGTGTCAGCCGAGGTGTCATACGGGAATTACTTCGGAGTCTGGAAAGTAAGCACGTCGTGCACATCCAAGCCGGACGAGGCGCCTGGGTGCATCCGATATCCGAATGGAACGTCCTGGACATAGACGTCCTCGTCGCGCTCATGGCTACGCCGGCCAGCGTCACTGTCCTCGCCCACTACCTGGAATGCCGCCGAATACTCGAGACCGAATCAGCCGCGCTGGCTGCGCAACACGCCACAGGTGACGACCTACGTCGTATGGCTGACACTTTAGCACAGATGGACGCCATCGCCGCGTCGGCACAGATCGATCCTGACGACGCCCTCTTTCATCAGGCGGACATCGCCTTCCACAGCACGATCTTCCAGGCATCGGGCAACCAGGTCCTACCCCGCGTTGTCGAGCCGATCCAGCATGTGATGGCTGCACTGCGACCGAAACTCGCTCTGCATCCCGAGCATCGGCGACGACGCACCGTGCCCGAGCACAAAGCGATCCTTGACGCGATCGCCGATCGCGACTCAGACCGAGCGCGGAAAGCCATGGCAGCTCACCTCGGCACAGTCGAGGCCTACTTGCAGGAGTATCGACTGCGACTCCTGCAAGGAACATCGCCAAGCGAGTCAACCAACGGCCGGGCGACACGCCGATCACCACCTCCAAGGGCGTCATAGAGGGGCACGGTCTGGTCTCGTACCGCGCCTGATCGACCCAAGCAGATCCACAGACACACAGCCATGGCACTGGTTGGAACAAGATCGCAGCCGGCCGACAACCATCCCGAATAGACCAGCCTCGAGGCGCGGCACTCATGCCGCACCAGGCACGGTCCACTGGTCGCCACAACACGATGTCCCACCGCCTCACTTACCGAACTACGAGGAGGCACAAGAAATGCTCGACGAGAGCGCACTCGGAACTACTGGAATCTCGCGCAGACAGCTACTGGCTGCTGGAGGACTGGGGCTTACGGCCGCGGCGCTCACCACAGCCTGCTCGAAGGCACCCGGCTCGTCATCATCAACTGACGTCGGCGATGGATTAGACACCACCCAGCTTGCAGACCTCGCGCCGTTCGAGTTCAGTGACTCGGTAGGCGCCAAACCAAATGTTCCGCACAGGTTCTCCTTTGTGCAGATTGACAATGTTGAGGGCCACACCCAACAGCAGGCTGTGACGCAACAGGCCTGCCAAGACCGAGGTATCGACTTCGAGGTCTCGAATTCTCAGAGTGATCCCGCAAAGGTCGTCCAGCAAGTCAACACGTTCCTACAGAAGGGCACAGGGGCCGTACAGCTCCTGCCGTTAGGAACCAACGTATCGACAATTGCCCACCAAGTCTTCAGTCGTGGCGCAGCGCTGTTCAATCAGGTGCAGGGCCCCTCAACGTGCCAGCAGACCGTGGACAACTATGCACTCGGGCAAGCCCAAGGCCAGGCTGCGGTGGACTGGATCAGAAAGAACCTCGGCGGACGGGCTACCGTTGCCTATCTGAATCCCAACGCCCTAGCCCCGGTCTTGGCTGCGCGCACCAACGGAGCGCTTAAGGCGTTCTCCCAGGAGTCCGGCATCAAGGTTATCAACATCGGCATGAGCCCATCGGATTGGACTCCCACCGGCGGATACAAGCAGACGAGCACCCTTCTCCAAGCCCACCCCGATCTGACGGCAATCGTGAGCGGAGATGCACCCATTGCTGGAGCACTTAAAGCGGTGCAGGCCGCGCACAACACAAGCGTCAAGTACATCGGCGGATGCGACGGCGAGGACCTAGTCCTGAATTACATTAAGCAAGGCGACACCCTAATCAAGGGCACCATAGGCCTGGGGATTGCCGCCACCGGATACGCGGCGGGCCAGTTTACAGCAGATTGGTTTGAAGGAAAGACGATTCCACAAGCGTGCATCTTCACCCCCGTTATCATCAACTCGCCCGACGCGGTCTCCGAATACGCTGACCAAGTCAAGAATCCGGCAAAGTATTGGAAGAATCCGAAGTACCAGACCTTCCGCGGGGCCATCAGCTATGAGACCCGTAAGAAGTGGATCAAAAACGCACTCGTAGGAGCGTCGTCGTGAGGCAAAATGTGACGTCAGAAACCCGTAACGGGTTAGATATGGATAATAGGTCGCCGGACGCTCCCGGGAGGGTAGTCACAGGATCTCCCAGTCCGCGCTGGCCGGCGGCATCCGGCGAACATGCCGCACTCACGAGTGGCGCGATGTCCAACATCCAGCAACGGGCCGGGGTCTCCGCGCCTGGGCCGAATGTGCGCAGATACGGACTCATTTTTCTAAGCCTCATCGTGGCATTGGTGGTTCAGGTCAAGTACGGCAACTTCATCACCGTATCCAACACGGTCACAACACTAAACAATGTCGCAACCCTTGCAATCGCGGCGATCGGCGCGGCCGGCTTGCTGATCGCAGGACGGATCGACCTGTCGCTGGCGGGCGAACTAACCCTCCTGTCCACAGCGGCTACTGTCGCAGCCAAGCACGTCGGCGACACGCCGTGGGGCACTGTGACTTGCGTGGTAGTGGCGATTGCCGGCGGGTGGCTCCTCGGCTTGGTCAACGCTACGCTCGTCAAGGTTCTGAAGATTTCCCCGCTCATCGTGACGATCGCTACAGGCGGAATTTATGCCGGGATTGCGCTCGCGATGACCAGCGGCCTATCCGTATCTGGCGTCCCGAGCCCCATCGTGGACCTAGGAATCAATCAGGTTGCCGGAATCCCCTTACCTCTGATTATCGCCGCGATTCTATTCGCAATCGCAGCAGCATACTCGGTGGCCTCCTGCACTGGCCTCCGAATCTACGCGATCGGCGGCAATGAGCAGGGCGCTGCACTTACCGGCGTGCCTGTGAGCCGGATCGTCGGTCGGCTGTTCTGTGCCCAGGGTGCGCTGATCGGGCTAGTCGCACTAATCGAAATCGGCCAAATCAGCGCGGCCGTGCCAACTTCCGACACGAGCTTCGAGTTCAACGTACTGACAGCCGTGCTCCTCGGCGGCGTCCTCTTCACCGGCGGCGGCGGTCGTGCGGTCGCGCTACTGCTTGGGATCATTACGATCGGCATCGTAGACGCCGCACTGGTGTTCGTTGGCGTTGAGCAATGGTGGACATTGATCGTCTACGGGGCAATGCTCCTACTTGCGCTCGGCGCCGACCAGGTTGCAACCCATCGGCAAGAACGTCGAACCCGGCAGGTTACGAACGACGATGTCGCACTCAACGATGTCGCAGTCGAGGCGGCAAACGCCAGCCCCGCAGACGAGCCGAAGCCCGAGCATAACCGAACGAAGACGCGCCCTGCTTCGACCCGCAGCGCCGCTGACCTCGACCCTCTGTCTGTACAACAGCCTATTTACTCGGCACGCGGTGTTCAACTTCGATATGGCGCGGTTCAGGCATTGCGTGGGGTGGACTTCGACGCTGTCCCCGGTCAGATCACATGCCTGGTCGGCGATAACGGTGCCGGCAAGTCCTCGCTCGTGCGCGTCCTGTCGGGTGTCGTCAAGCCGACCGCAGGCCAGTTGGTCTTGGCAGATGAGCAGATGACGTTCGCGTCGCCGCTGGAGGCACGCCGCGCAGGCATCGAGACCGTCCACCAAGACCTGGCGATCTGCCCCAATCTTAACGTCGCGCACAACATCGTCCTTGGTACAGAGCCGATCCGCCGACACCTACTCCCCGTTCGCGATGATCGCTTGGCGCTGTCCGAGGCCAAGCGTCGCCTCGACATCATCGGCGCAACAATTACCGATTTCACAAGACCGGTGCAGTTCCTCTCTGGCGGCCAGAGGCAGACGATCGCCATCGCCCGAGTTCTGCACGACCAATCACGAGTGGCAATTTTTGATGAGCCCACGGCCGCGCTCGGCGTCCGACAAACGGAGAAGGTGCTTAGCACAATCAAGGCCGTCGCCCAGAGCGGGGTCGCTGTGATCTTGGTGACACACGATATTGAGGCTGTCCTCGCGGTCGCCGACAGACTAGTAGTCCTGCGACTCGGACGAGTCTCGTACGCAGGGCCGGCGCACGGCGTGTCGGAGGCTGAACTAGCCCAACTGATGGCAGGCCTACCGCCCGAGCGGGTCTTCGGCGCCGTTAGCAACGGGTGAATGCGGAGCGAGATCGTGTGGTGCAATGAGGCGGGCGAGGTCAAAGGGGGCCAGCCCACAGTTTCTGCTCCCGGCCAGCCCACGGGACGGGTATTCCGCCGCGCCCGGAGACCAGCTTTGTCTGCGTATTCTCGACCTTCCGGTATTCTCGACCTTCCGGCAGGCATGGTCGAGGTCGCAGGCGGAAATCAAGCACAACAGTGAGGTATAGAGAATGACAACTGGATCGACTATAGCCGCCGTCTTGACTGATGAGAAATTGGTCGAGATGCAAAGACGGATGCTCCGGATTCGGCTCTTCGACAGTCGCGCCGTGGAACTCCAGAGCGCTGCCTTGCTCCCTGGCCCCATCCACACATCAATCGGACATGAAGCCGCGATCGTCGGGGCATGTATGGCATTGCGTAATGATGACTATATGACTGGCTACCACCGGTCACATGGTCATCCCATAGGCAAGGGTTCGCGGCTTGCCCCGCTGATGGCTGAATTGCTTGGACGCTCTGACGGAATTTGTCGCGGCAAGGGCGGCTCGCTCCACCTGGCTGACTTCTCGGTAGGAAGTCTCGGCGAGTCGGGCATAGTTGGTGCCGGACTTCCTATCGCTGTCGGTGCGGGATTGAGCGCGAGAATGCTGGGCACCGACCGGGTGTCACTCGGGTTCTTTGGCGACGGCGCCGCGAATACCGGTCCGTTCCATGAAGCGATGAACCTCGCCTCTATCTGGCAGACACCGACGATCTTCTTCTGTGAGAACAATGGCTATGCGGTGTCGTTCTCGATCAAGGAAGCAATGAAGGTGGAGCACGTCGTTGATCGCGCCGCCGGCTACTCAATTCCTGGTGTTCGAGTGGACGGCCAAGATGTCTTGGCGGTCCACGCCGCGGTGACGGAAGCGGTTGCCCGCGCCCGCACAGGTGGGGGCCCCACCTTGGTCGAGGCGGCTACCTACCGCTTCCGCGAGCACGCGGAAATGCTGCCAACGGCCCCGTATCGCGCTGCGGATGAGGTGGAACGGTGGAAGGCGCGGGATCCGATCGCCCTATTCCGGCAGGTACTCATCCGCCGAGGAGTGGCGACGGAAGAAGAACTCCGGTATCTGGAGGACGAGGTCACCACCGAAGTCAACGAGGCCGTGCAGTTCGCTAAGGACAGCCCGCAACCCGAGCCAGACGCGGCGTTCGAAGACTTGTTTGTCAATCCCATTGTCGTAAGGGGGGCCAACTGATGGGCGGATCGACCCGTGGGACGTATCTGGGCGCACATCTGTCAGCGATCGCCGAGGAGATGCGGCGCGATCCCGCCGTGGTGTTCATGGGCCAGGATCTGCGCGCCGGAGTGTTCGGTCGGTTCCCAGTGGACGAGTTCCATGAGGACCGCGTCCGCAGCTTGCCGATTTCTGAGGCGGGTTTCGTCGGTGCAGGAGTTGGGGCGGCGATGACCGGACTTCGCCCAGTCATCGACATCACGTATTCGACGTTCCTGTATTCAGCGATGGATCAGGTGGTCAACCAGGCTGCCAAGATTCGGTACATGTCCGGCGGGCAAGCCAAGGTGCCACTAGTGCTGCTCGCGTCGCTCTTCTACGGCGGCGCACAGGCTGCCCACCACGCAGACCGCCCCATGGCGTTGTTCGCGAACAGCCCCGGACTCAAGATTGTCGCGCCGAGCACCCCATACGACGTGAAGGGCCTCACCGTTACGGCGATCCGTGAAGATGATCCAGTGATCATATTCAAAGATGGCAACCTGATGGGAGTCCGGGACGAAGTTCCCGAGGATCAGTATGCGATTCCGCTCGGCGTGGCAGACGTTAAGCGCGAGGGCTCGGATGTGACCGTCGTCGCAATCGCCGGTGCTGTCCGGATGGCTCTTCGCGCCGCGGCCGAGCTCGAGGCGGACGGCATCTCTGTCGAAGTCATAGATCCGCGTTCGCTTGTCCCATTGGATCAACAAACCATCAACGCCTCGGTTGCGAAGACTGGCCGCGTCGTTGTCATCGATCCTGCGCCGCTGACGTGCAGCTTCGCTAGTGAGCTGGCCGCGACTATCGTGGAGGAGATGTTCTGGCACTTGAAGGCTGCCCCGGTACGCGTTACCGCTGCCGACGTGCCTACCCCGTTCAGTCCGTCCCTCGAGCGACGCACGCTTCCCGACGTCGCGCGGGTAGCTCAGGCAGTGCGCAATGTGGTCCAAGAGAAGAGAGTCCCAGCACGCACCGAGACATGATTTATAGCCGAGCGACGGACAAGCAATCGAGTTTATGGAAAGGGACTTGTGTGAGCATCGAACTGAGGCTTCCGCAGTGGGGAGCGGGAACCAATGAGGGGACTGTGGTCGAGTGGTTGAAAGCTGTCGGCGACCAGCTCGCCGAAGGTGAGCCTCTCGTCGAGGTGGAGACCGCCAAAGTGAGCGGGGTTTTGGAGGCACCGGTCAATGGTGTGCTGATTGAGATCGTCGCGGCGGAAGGTGACGAAGTTCCGGTAGGTGAGGTTTTGGCACGCATCGAACCAACGGAGGATGCGTGACAGCGGCACCTAGCGAGCACACCGGCGCCGGCGCAGAGACGATGAAGATTCAGGGAACCTCGGTGCCACGGCTTGGTTTCGGGACCTGGCAGCTATACGGCAAGGACGCCGCGGAGGCCGTGCGGGATGCGTTGGAGATCGGATACCGCCACATCGACACGGCACGGAACTACGAGAACGAGACGCATGTCGGGGCCGCTATCAAGGAGAGCGGTATCCCCCGGGACCAGATCTTCCTGACCGACAAGGTATTCCCCGTCCTCAATCGGACCGAGGTGTTCAACCCTGCCTTGGTGAGGTGGGCTGTCGAGGAGTCACTCGATCGTCTTGATGCCGATTACCTTGACCTGCTGCTCCTGCACTGGCCCAACCCCCGGGTCCCGCTAGAAGCGGCGCTCCCGGCCATGACCGAACTGCGAGACGACGGCTGGGTCCGACACATCGGCGTCTCCAATTTCCCGCCTGGCATGCTCCAGCGGGCGATCGAACTAGCACCGATCTTCTGCAACCAGATCGAGTTTCACCCCTTCCTCTCACAGACGCGGGTGCTCGAGATCGCGAGAGGCCACGACCTGATGGTGACAGCCCACACGCCACTGGCTGCAGGCTTAGCCCTGACCGATGCCACGCTGCAGCGGATCGGCGCCCGGCACGGCAGGAGCGCCCCGCAGATAGCACTGCGGTGGCTGCTAGATCAACCTAATGTCGCGGTGATCCCGATGGCGCCGCGGCATGACTGGCGGATCGAAAACTGGCAGGCTCTCGACTTCGCCCTCTCGGCTGAGGAACGGGCTGAAATCGATGCGCTGTCGAAGGATCGGCGTACGGTCAACCCGAGTTTCGCACCCAATTGGGACGCCTGATGGTGGTCTCACGGGACGCCGGCGCCGACTCGCGCAAGCTGGCAGGTCAAACGGGCTCTCACAGTGAGCCGGAGGGACTACACGAGGCGGTACCGCTCAAGGGTATGCGCGCCGCGATCGCCGCGGCAATGATGCAAAGCCTGCATGGCACCGCGCAACTCACTCTCCATCGGCGATTCAACCCGGAGCCGCTTGTCGCGTATAGGCAGGGGTTCAGCTCGGATGCACGGCCAAGCCTCAATGACCTCGTCCTGGCAGCGACTGCCCGAGTACTCCACACACACCCGTGGGTCAACGCGACCGTCGAGGACGACACAATCTACCGTTGGCGCTGCGTACACTTGGGCATGGCTGTCGCCCTCGACAACGGGCTTGTCGTACCAGTCATCCGCAATGCCGATCGCCTCACGCTGGAGCAGCTGCGCACTGAGACTGCCCGACTAGGGAGCCTCGCGCGGCAAGGACGTCTCAAGGTGTCTGACATCCAGAGCGGCACCTTCACCGTGACCAATCTTGGGCACTTCGGCATCGACGCCTTTACCCCGATCCTCAACGCACTTCAGGTCGCAATTCTTGGCGTCGGACGATTCGAGAACGCCTCCGCCACACTGTCGCTCACGATCGACCATCGCGCGCTTGACGGCGTGCCCGGCGCAAATTTCCTGCGTGACCTCTCGGCCGCTCTTGAGAATCCGAAAGAGCACTTGTGACGACACAGACCTTCTCGCAATACCGTCGTGGCCAGCCGCGCCATGACCGAGCGAGATCACAAGCTGGATGGCTCATCAGTCAGACCAGCACTGGCGCATGGCGGTACGGTGACTGACAAGGGAATGCAATGAGCGACGACACAAGCGTCCCATACGACATCGTGATTCTAGGCGGCGGCAGCGGCGGATACGCTACGGCGCTGCGCTCCGCGCAGCTGGGGCTGCGGGTGGCGCTCATCGAGAAGGACAAGCTCGGGGGTACCTGCCTGCACTCGGGTTGCATCCCTACCAAAGCGCTCCTTCATGCCGCTGAGGTGGCCGACGAGGCCCGAGCCGGCACCTTCCTAGGTGTTAGGACGTCGTTCAACGGCGTTGATGGCACGGCACTGCAAGCGTTCAAGGACCGCACCATTACCCGCCTGTATGGAGGGCTGCAGGGTCTTATCGCCAGCTCCGAGAACATCACCTACGTCGAGGGCGCCGGCCGCCTGGTCGGTCCGAAGACGGTGGATGTCGACGGACGGCGTTACACAGGAACGAACCTTGTGCTCGCCACCGGCTCCGTTGCGCGCTCGCTTCCAGGCATCGAGACCGGTGGGCGAGTGCTCACCAGCTCCGAAGCGCTCGCGCTGGACGACATCCCCACCAGCGTCGTCGTGATCGGAGGCAGCGTCATCGGCGTGGAGTTCGCCAGTCTTTGGACGTCGTTCAGTGCTCAGGTCACCATTCTCGAGGCCCTTCCCGTTCTGGTTCCGCACGAGGACCGGACGCTGTCCAAGCATCTCGAGCGCGCATTCCGCAAGCGCAAGATAGCTGTGAGGACCAGCACCACCGTGGTCGGTGTCGAGCAGCATCATGATGGCGTCAAAGTGCTGTTACATGACGACGAGAAGCTCGAGGCCGACTATGTTCTGGTCGCAGTCGGTCGCACACCCGTCTCGTCCGGCCTCGGCCTGGAGCAGATCGGCGTCGCGACCGATCGCGGCTGGGTCGTGACCAACGAACGCCTCGCCACGAACATTGGCGGCGTCTATGCCGTCGGGGATCTCGTCCGCGGCCTCCAGCTCGCCCACCGTGGCTTCGCCCACGGCATCTTCGTCGCCGAGGAGATCGCAGGCCTCAACCCCGAACCGGTTCTTGACAGCATGATTTCGCGGGTCACCTACTGCGAGCCGGAGCTAGCCAGCGTCGGCTTGACCGAGCTTCAGGCCCGCGAAGCATTCGGCGAGGTGGATGCACTCGAGTACAACCTCGGCGGAAATGGTAAGAGCCAGATCCTTCAGACCACCGGGGTCGTCAAGATCGTTCGGCAGCCCGGCGGTCCCATTGTCGGCATCCATATGCTCGGCGCCCGCATGGGCGAGCAAATAGGTGAGGCTGCACTCATCGTCAACTCTGAAGCGACTCCCAGTGACATCGCGCGAATCATTCACGCGCACCCGACCCAGAACGAGGCACTCGGCGAGGCTGCGCTAGCCCTCGCCGGCAAACCGCTCCACACTCACCGATGACGGAGACGCCGTGACTAGGACGCCCGCTCACCCCGCCGACATGAACCCGGTCGCGCCAGCCGGCCGCCGCCTGCTGCGGATCGAGGCACGCAACGCCGTCACCCTGATCGAGCGCAAGCCAGCCTGGATGAAGACCCCGATGAGGATCGGCCCGGGTTACCGCGAACTGAATGCGCTCGTAACGAATGAAGGCTTGCACACCGTGTGCCAGGAGGCTGCCTGTCCCAATATCTTCGAATGCTGGGAAGACCACGAGGCGACGTTCCTAATCGGCGGTGACCAATGCACCCGGCGCTGCGACTTCTGCCAGATCGACACCGGCAAGCCAGACCCGGTGGATCACGACGAGCCCCGCAGAGTCGCCGAGAGCGTGTGGAAGATGGGCCTGAAGTACGCGACCATCACCGGAGTCGCCCGCGACGACCTACCCGACCGCGGCGCGTGGCTCTACACGGAGACTGTGCGAAAGATCCATCAGGTCAACCCCACCACGAAGGTGGAGTGTCTCATCCCCGACTTCAACGGTAACCCGGACCTCCTCGCCCAGGTCTTCGAGGCTCACCCCGAGGTGCTGGCTCACAACGTCGAGACCGTACCCCGCATCTTCAAACAGATCCGCCCGGCGTTCCGGTACGAACGCTCCCTCAACGTGCTCGCCCAGGCCCGCATAGCAGGCCTGATGACCAAATCGAACCTCATCCTCGGTCTGGGCGAGACACACCAGGAAGTCTCCGCGGCGCTGCGCGACTTGCACGAGGCCGGCTGCGAACTGGTCACCATCACCCAATACCTCCGCCCCAGCGTCCGGCACCACCCGGTCCAGCGGTGGGTGAGCCCCGAGGAGTTCACCCAACTCGCCGCCGAGGCCAGGCGAATAGGATTCGCCGGCGTGATGTCCGGTCCGCTCGTGCGCTCGTCATACCGCGCTGGCCGCCTACACCAGCAGGCGATCGGCACCCGTCCGACGCGGTGAGGATCTAAACTATAGGTCCGGAAGTCCATGTCCGATGCACCGATCCGCTTAGAGGGCAGCCGACCAACCAACCGGACTACATCTGACGGGCGTCGACGTGAGATTCCACGCGCTCAGCAGAGGCACTGTAGCCATCGCCGATCTGCGGCGACTGTGTAGAGTTTAGGTGCCGTCGTAGCACGCAGACCGGACAGTTTCCGTACACTCCGGCTGTTATCTCGAGCGTACTTCGCGGCGCAGCGTTCTGACTGGGGTGATGAGGTCACAATTCCGCTCACGCATCGCTCCGCTCGCACTGGCGACCGTCATCGTGTCCCTACCGTCCTACGTGATAAGCGCTTTCTATCCCGCTTCGTCTAGTGTCCCGTGATTCCAGCATCTTTACTTTGCGTTGT
>NZ_CAAAFT010000237.1:0-3843 GCF_900634765.1 Candidatus Protofrankia californiensis
TGTCCCCGGGGATGTGCCGGCAGGGCCGGGCGGCGTCGATCAGTAGCGGGGTGAACCGCTGCACCCACCGGTAGACCGTCACATGATCGACGGCCAGGCAGCGTTCGGCGAGGAGCTCTTCGACGTCCCGGTACGACAGGGCGTAGCGCAGATACCAGCGGACCGCCACCATGATCACCTCGGGCGGGAGCCGGAACCCGGTGAACTCCGAGACCGGAACCGGCGGACGGACGGGACGTCGACGTATCCCTCCACCATGCCCGATCAAGGACCCCGCGGATGCAACAGACCCTGCGAGCGGAATCGGGAGTCCGTGTTGTGTGCTGGAACACAGAAGCTATTGCGACCCGGCGCACGCCTCATCGCTCGTGCGGGGTGTTTCCATCCCTCGATGGGAATACTTCACCCGGTTCCGCACCCCGATCAGCTGTTACTTTCGTTGCACGGCAGAGGAAGGGAGCAGCAATGGCGACTTCACCCTGGCACCGCGGCACCCCGTCCGCACGGCCCTGTCCGCACCCCGACAGCGCCGGCGAGACCCCCGGCAGACGACGGCGGAAAGCATCGTGACGAGGGCGGGCGAGGACGCCGGAAGGAACGCGGTGGCCAGCCGGCCCCGTGGTTTCCCAGCGGCGCTCGGCGTGTCCGTCGTCTGCTGGTCGGCGGTGGGCTTTCTCGCGCTGTGGGCAGGAATGGACGCGCTGGGCAACGACCCCGACCAGCAGACCGCGCAGGAACTGCGCGACCGGTTGGGTGAGGGCACGGTACGCACAACCGCAACGGTGCAGCCGCAGGACCTGCTCGCGCTGGGCGTGGGCATCGCCGTCCTGGCCGCGGTCGTCGCCCTGCTGCTGCGCAGACGATGGGCCCAGCACGTGCTGCCGCTACTGGCCGTCCTGTCGGTGATCGTGCTGGCCGCCGGCGGCCACTGGGAAGCCGCGCTGGTCTTTCTCGCGTTCGTGATCGGCGCGGCCGTGCTGCTCGCCGAATCGACGCAGAATTATCTGAAGAAGAAATAGCCGATGGCGGGGCCGCCTCCCAGCCGGCCCCGCCATACTCCCTCGTACCCCGATCCCTCCCTCGTGCTCTGTTCCCTCGTAGCCCCGCCTCCGCTCAACGCAACCGACGGGTCTGACGCCCTTATGTTCGTCAAGCCACTGTCGTGGCTGATCCGGTCGTCCGGAGAACTACGAGGCGCTGCTCGCCGCCGCGAAGGGCGCCACACCGATCACCCGCGCCGTCTGAGCGTCGGTGCCGGTGTCGAGTTGGCACCAGACCGTCTTGCCGGAGTGGGTGGGTCGGGTGTCCCACCGGGTGGCGAGTGCATCGACGAGGATCAGGCCACGACCGTATTCTTCCTGCTCGTCGGGGTGGAGGATACGGGGGAGGCGGCTGTCGCTGTCGGAGACCTCGATGTAGAGGGCCGTCGGGGCGCTGCGGAGCACGAGTTCGCCGGGGACTCGGGAATAGCGGATCGCATTGGTGACAATTTCGCTCACTAGGAGTTCGGCGGTATCGACGGCTTCGGGCAGCTGCCAGCTGCGCAGCGCGGTGGTGACGGCGTGGCGGGCCTGCCCGACAGCACTGAGGTCGGGGGTGAGCGGGATGGTGAGCGTGCGGGTGTTGGTGGCCGCGGCGGCCCGAACAAGCAGGAGCGCCACGTCGTCGTCCCGACCGGCGTGATCGACCAGGCGCATCAGCCGGTCGGCGGTGGCGTCCGCGGTGCCGGCGCCTGCGAGAGCCTCCTGCAGCCGGCTGATCCCCTGGGAGACATCGATGTCGCGTGACTCGACGATGCCGTCTGTGTAGAGCGCGAGCGTCGCCCCGACGGGAAACGGGTGGCAGGCCTGGACGAAAACCTGTCCGCCGATACCGAGAAGCGCGCCGTCCCCGCCGGCCAGGAGGCGGACACGGCCATCGGGATCACGCAGGGCGGGAGGGGGGTGGCCTGCGTTGGCGAGGACCATCGTCGCGGTGGCAGGCTCGAAGATCGCATAGACGCAGCTCGCCAGGGCACCGTCAGGCCCTGCCCCGATGGTCTGGACGAGGTTGTCCAGATGGGTGAGCACGTTGTCGGCGGGCAGGTCGAGCGAGGCGAACGCCCGGGTGGCGGTGCGGAGCTGACCCATGACGGCGGCGGCGGTCACACCGCGGCCGACCACGTCTCCGATGACGAGAGCGACCCGACCCGCCGAGAGTGGGATGACGTCGAGCCAGTCCCCGCCTACCTCGACACTGATCGGCGGACCCGGCCCGACACGAGGCGACCGGCCGGAACCGGACCCCGGCTCGTACCGCCAGGCGATGTCCATTCCAGTCACGGCCGGGATATCGGGTGCGAGCAGGTTGCGCTGCAGCATGACAGAAACCTCCCGCTCGCGAGCGTACGCGCGGGCATTGGCGATAGCGGCCGAGATACGCTCACCCAGGTCGGCGGCCATCTCGACGTCGTCGTCGGTGTAAATACGCCCGGAAAGACCGACATGTGCAACCATGGCCCCGTGAAAGAAACGCCCCACCAGCAAGGGCACCGCGATCCCCCAACGCAGCCTCAGTCGCCGGAAGTAGTCGATGAAGCCAGGGGTCTGGTATCCGCTGATTAACGATTCATCGTCAGCCGCGTAGTGAATTGGACGACCCGACGCAAAGGCTTGGTAGATCGGAGAATTCCGGTTGCAGGAAAGGATTTCTCCGACAGTCGAGAATGGGATGTCGCAGCTTTGCAAGGGCGGATCGGAAACGCGTGTGATTATGGCCCGGCGCAATTCCAACAGCTCCGGTCGGGCGTCTTTGCCAAGAGGCTCGTCGAGCAGGTACACGCTGCAGGTGTCGGCGAATTCCGGTACCACCAGATCGGCTATACCCTCCAGCGTGGCGTCCAGTTCCAGGGATCGCCCGACGAGTGCGCTCGCCCGGCTGTGCAGCCGCAGTCGCCGCTCCACCCGCGCACCTTCCCGCTCGGCACGGCGCTGATCCGTCACATCGACCAGTATCACGCCAACTGCCGCGGGCACCCCCTCGCAGTCCCGGAGCGGAAAGTACGAAAAGCGCCAGATACGTTCCTCCTGCGGGAACATCACGGTCCTACCGGTGATCTCCGTGTCTTCAACCGGTTCACCGGTGGCCAAGACCCACCGGGCAAGCTGCCACACCCGCGGGTCCACATCCGGCAGCAGCTCAGGGATGGGCGTGCCCGCCATCCGCTCGCGAGACAGGCCGCTTATCGCCCGCAAAGCCCGGTTGCTCCGTCGCACCCGCAGATCCGGATCGATGATTGCCATCGCCGTCGGGCTGAATTCGATCATTTGCGTGGCCAGTGGCGCGTCGAGCCCGACATCCAGTGAGTGGTCGGACAAAACGTCCTGCAAGGTCCTCTTCGGCTCAGATGTCGTAAGCCACCTCCCCTAATATGGGACAGTCGCTATAGCTGACAACCTATCCAGGATCTTGTGAACGGACAAGTCAGTTTACCCGCCGGGTGGCCCGGGAGGATCTCACCCCCGGGCTCCCACAGAACGGAGCGTGACAATCTCTCGTCACTCGATCGCGGTGGGTCTGTTGCGTTCGCCGGGTCCTTGATCGGGCAAGGTGGGTGGATGCGTCGACGTCCCGTCCGTCTGCCGGTTCCGGCCTCGGAGTTCACCGGGCGTATCGTTCGGCCAGCCCGGGTACCTGCTCCCGAAACGTCTGCTGTGCACAGTCCAGGCTCGGACACGCCAGCCGCCGCACGGTCACCTCGATCACGACGGGTCTGCCCCCGACCGGGAGATCGGTAAGCCGGCGTCGGTGATAGCCGTGCACCCGTGCGGTGAGCGTCCCGCAGCGCGGACAGGCCACCGGCCC
>NZ_CAAAFT010000238.1:0-10829 GCF_900634765.1 Candidatus Protofrankia californiensis
CGCGTTTCTCCCCTCGAGTTGCTTCGCAGGTTTCTCGTGAGGATCACGCGGTGGTCGCTCTACGTCACGGACCGCCGCTTCGGCGAGTCGCTAGATCGTTGCTCTTCGTACACCACGTCCATGGACTCCAGCTGGAAAATGGGTCCACTCGTTCTGGTGACCAGGGTGATAGGAGCCGTGTGACGGGAGACTGTCACGCACGGATTCTGTGGGAGCCCGGGGGTGAGATTCCCCCGGGCCACCCGACCGGCGAGCTTCTTCGCGAGCGAGCAGAAGTGAAGTTCGAGTTCATCTCTGTGCATGCGGCGAAGAAGCCTGCCCAGCCCGATGGCGTCAACACGTTTCCCGTGGACTACATGTGCCGGATGTTCCAGGTGTCCCGGCAGGGCTACTACGCGTGGAAGAAACGGGGTCCGTCCCAGCACGACATCGACGATGCCACCCTGTCGACAAAAATCAAGGCGATTTTTGATTGTCATCGGGGGCGGTATGGTGTGCGGCGGATCTTCCACGAGCTCCGCCGGCAGGGGATCACGGTCGCCTACAAGTGGGTGCAGCGTCTGATGCGCGCGTTAGAAGCTGGTCAGCGTGCATCCCCGGCCGCGGCGCACGACCACCGTGCCGGCCGCCGAACCGTCGTCGCTGCCTGACCTGGTGGGCCGGGACTTCACCGCTGCCGCACCCGACCGGCTGTGGTATGGCGACATCTCCTATGTGCGTACCTGGGACGGCTGGGCGTATATAGCCTCGGTCGTCGACGCGTTTTCCCGGAAAGTCATCGGCTGGGCCGTCGCCGACCATATGCGCACCGATCTTGTTCTCGACGCGCTCCGGATGGCCCTGGCACGGCGACGCCCACCGGAAGGTGTGATCTTCCATTCTGATCGGGGCAGCCAGTACACCGGCAAGGAATTCGTTGACTTCTGCAAGGTCAACAACGTGCGGAACTCGGTCGGCCGCACCGGGATCTGTTTCGATTGCGAGCATCATGTTGTCGCTGCCGCTTGACATCTATAGGAGCATCAACGCTGCCGCAGAATCGTTCTGGGCGACCCTGAAGAAGGAGTTCATCCACCTCCACCCGTTCGACACCGTGAAGCGCCTCAGGGCAGGTGTCTTCGAGTATATCGAGATCTACTACAACCGGCGGCGGATTCATTCCACCATCGGCTATCTCACGCCTGTCGAGTTCGAGGCACAATTTGACCGAAGGGGTGCGCGCGCCGCATAATACGGAGTGTCCACGAAAGTGGGAACGCTCCAGCACGCGCCCGGACCTACCTGTCGATCATCCGACCCTCCGTCCCAGGTAGATCACTTCTAGTGTGTAACCTCGTGTCGTGGCGACTTCTGGCACCCCACAGCCTTCGCCGAGCTCACCTTGGCGGTCTGATCGGTAGCCTGACAAGGCCCGCTCTGTCTTGTTCTCGCATAACGCAACAGAACAACTACGGAATCAACGGGAGATCACGAACTCGAATCAGTCGATCGGTGAGGATAACCATGCTCCCGGCGTCCAGCGCATCAGCGAGCTGGGACAGGTTGGCGAGCAGAAGCGCGAGTTGCTCGGCCGGTCGGCGTCCGCCATCGCGACGGAAAAGGATAACGGAGGGACGGTTACAACCGGATCGGGCCAGGATCCCACCAAAATCGGTGTCTGCCGAAATTAGGATCCGCTCCTCATCACGGGCGAACGCAAGCACTGTCTCATCGTCCGCCGCACCAAGCTTCACGTCTCGGACGTGCACCACATCGTGGCCGGCCTCACGGAGGCCAACGGCAAGACCCTGCGACAGGTTGTTATCGAGGAGGAACCTCACGCCGGTACGACGAGGGGAAGCTGCCGCTCCCGGACCGCCTCGGCAGCGAACTGCAACGACTCGCGTACGTCGTCCGGGCCGAGGTCAGGCAGCTCGGCGACGACCTCGTCGACCGACATCCCATCGGCGATCATACCCACGACAGTCGCGACCGGTATACGCAGCCCCCGCACACACGGCACGCCACCCATCTGCGCCGGGTTCACGGTGATTCGGGTGAAATGCACGGCATACCCCCTCTCCCCTATTAGGATACGGCAGAGCCGAGAAGAAGATCTCGCCCGAGCCTGTTGGTGCCCGAAAGTACGTCCGTGGGCTCCGACCTGTGGGGTGCCAGAACTCGGCCACCGGCGTTGACCTGGGCTTTTAGGCGGCTCGTTCGTATTCGTTGATCAGACCACCGAGGACGGGCCGGCGCTTGATCCGTTCCATCGTGACGTCGGCGATCGGGTGGGGGTCTGTTGCATTCAGCGGAGGCAAGACATGCCAGGCTCCGCCGAACGCAACAGACCCCCGCCAACCACCCCCGGGCATCGTCATCCGCCGTACGGAGCTGATCAAACGACTCCAGGCCGGACGGTGCGAGATGTGCCAGCGCACCGGCGAGGTGGAAGCCCACCACGTCGGGAAACTCGCCCACCTCACCACACCGGGAAAACCGCAGCCGCCATGGGCGGAACTCATGGCACGAAAGCGGCGAAAGACCCTCGTGGTCTGCGCCGCCTGCCACAACACCATCCACAATCGGCGACCAACCGCGACACCCGACACGGAATAGTCATTGGAGAGCTGGATGATCGGAAACGATCATGTCCGGTTCGGGAGGGGGTCGTTGGGAGCAGGACCAGCACACGCTGGCACCTCGCCCGACGGCCTACCTCACCCAGTGAGCATCGGGATTTGGCCGCGGCCCGCAGGTTCTTCACCCGAGCGCTGTCCCATGGCCGCAGGCCGGTCGAAGTGACCACCGACAAGGCTGCGGCCTACCCGCGGGTCCTGGACGAGCTGCTGCCCGGACGCCCACCATGTCGATGCTCGGCGGGCGAACAACCGGATCGAATCCGATCACAGCCAGCTGCAAGCCCGGCTCCGGCCGATGCGCGGACTGACACGCCTCCGCTCTGCCCAGGTGATCGGTTCTGGGCATGCGTTTGTGCGGAACATCCGCCGCGGCCACTACGAACTCGGCGTCGACACCGACCCGCGCCTGCGGCTGTCGGCCGCCTTCACCGAGCTCACCCCGGCGGTCTGATCACCGGCTTGGAGGGGCCTGCCATGTCTCGACTCCGCTGAACGCAACAGACCCAGCACGACAGCGTCGTTCGTCGTGAGTATCGAAAACGGAATACATCGGACGCCGGAATGCGGGTTTCGTGCTCACGCTGACGCTGCAATGCTTACTCTGACGCCATGATACTCACCGTGTCGGTGAGAGCAGGAGCCGACGGACCTGCCCGTGATCGGGCGCTACATGCGCCCGCATTCACCGTGTCGGCCGGTTCGGGGTATGATCATGCCCGAACGATCATTGTGGATCATCCGCTGGGCGCGGCGGTGAGCAGCCCTCCGCCGGTGATGATGTTCACTGACCGGAGCAGCCACACGGCTGGTGAACACGCGGTCGGCGGCTCCGAGGGCCTCCACGACCGCGGTCAACTCACCGACGGCCGGGGGTCACGGGCCGTCCTGCGGGAACACGACCGCGCCGAACGCGGCAGTGACCATGCACGCCTGACCGGCCAACGCGCCCGCACCCGGGCCGCCCGCCGCCGTCCGGCATCGGCCACATCGACAACCGCGGCAGGAGATCGCGCATCGGACGTCGGCCGTCATGCCGTCCGCACATGCTTGACCGCCGACCGGACGCACAACTGCGACGACGTATGGAAACCGAGCGACGCGGCGGAGCGCATCGATCAGTCGCCGCTCACACTGTTGGGGAGCTCCCCAACAGTGTGCTCCCCGGCAGGATGCACGGTGTGGACTACGACCTGACCCGACTCGGTAACCGTGAGTTCGAGCACCTCACACAAGCCCTTGCGCTGAAGGTGTTCGGGCCGGGTGTCAGCGTCTTCGGCGACGGCCCGGACGGCGGACGCGAAGCCACCTACACCGGCCGTGTCCGATGGGCCCCCGACGACCGCGTCTCCGACTGGGATGGCTACGTCGTGATCCAGGCGAAGTTCCGAAACCGTCCCCTGGGAACAACTCCGGATACGCGCTGGTTCCGCGCAACGCTGAAGGCAGAACTGAAACGGTGGGCCGACCAGGAGTCCAGACGGCGGAAAAAGGGTCGTCTCCCCCAATATTTGCTGCTCAGTACCAACATCGTGCTCTCGGGCGCCGAAGACGGCGGCGTTGACGCAGTGGACCGACTCGTCGGCGGATACGCTCAGCGTCTTGGCCTGAAAGGCTGGCATACCTGGCACTACGACAAGATCTGCCGGCTGCTCGACGGCCACGCCGATGTCCGAAAGGCCTTCAGCGGACTCATCACACCCGGGGACGTCCTGACGCTACTGGCGGACGTACTCCAAGGGCAGGCCGCGGACCTCGGTGAGATCCTCACCTCCCATGCCATCAAGGAAATGCTTGCCGAACAGTGGGTACGGCTGGGGCAGGCAGGCCATGCCGACAACGAGAAACTCGCGCTCGGCCGCATCGCCATCGACCTCCCGGCGCTACGGCCACATCCAGAAAAGCTGGCAGTCGTCAATGCGGCCCAGTACCTGCTCGAACGTGGCGACAGCGTGCTCCGACCGAGTCTGATCGGCCAGAAGCGTCCGCACGTCGTGCTGGTCGGCGGACCCGGACAAGGCAAGACAACTCTCGGGCAGCTGGTCGCGCAAATCTACCGGGTAGCCCTTCTCGGCGAGGCCGACCGGCTCGGGGCGGAAGCCGACAACCTCCTGACGACGCTGCGCGGCAGCCTGGCCGATATCAACCTGCCGGTACCCAACAGCCGTCGCTGGCCCGTCCGCGTGGAACTAGCCACTTACGCTGACGTCGTCGCCGGAGGATCGGACATGTCCCTGCTGCGCTGGATTGCCGACCGGGTCAGCGCCCGCGCCACCGACAGGGTCACCGCCGGCAAGTTACGCGGCTGGCTCGCCAGCTGGCCATGGCTGCTCGTACTCGACGGTCTTGACGAGGTCGCCTCCTCACACGCCCGCGAACACCTCATGCGTCACATTTCCGATTTTCTCGTGGACGCCGCTCGCGTCGACGCCGACCTGCTCATCGTCGCGACCACTCGACCACAGGGCTATACCGGCGAGTTCACTGACAGGCTGTACGAGCATCTCACCCTGGCCCCACTGATGCCGCAAGCCGCCATCGCCTACGCCACCCGCCTGGCAGACGCCCGCTACGGCGACGACATCGACCTGCGCGACCGAGTCCTGCGGCGAGTCGAACGAGCCGCCGACGAACCCCTGACTGCCCGGCTCATGCGCACCCCACTGCAGGTCACCATCATGTCGCTGCTCCTGGAACAGCGCGCTCGCGTCCCGCAAGACCGCTCCCGACTGTTCGACGCCTACTACGAGACCATCTACGCCCGCGAAGCCGCCAAACGGGGTCCGCTGGCCCGCCTGCTCGACGAATACCGCGCCGACGTGCACGCACTGCACGAACGGGTCGGCCTGGAACTGCAGGTCCTCGCCGAAGCCGACGGCGAGGCAGACGCCTCCATGCCGGCCGAACGACTCCGGGCACTGGCCATCGCCCGGCTGACGGCCGAGGGCCACCCCGAGCCCGACATACACTGGCTGGCCAACGACCTCGTCAGAGCCGCCACACATCGCCTCGTGCTGTTGATTCCCAAAGCCGACCACAACATCGGCTTCGAGGTCCGCAGCCTCCAGGAGTTCATGGCCGCCCGTGCCATCGTCTCCGGCACCGATGACATCATCATCGAACGGCTACGCCTGCTGGCACCCTCCGCGCACTGGCGCAACACCTGGCTGCTCGCTGCCGGCCGCACCTTCATTTTCCGCGAGCATCTGCGCACACGTGCCGTCAGTCTGCTGCGCGAGATCGAGGCCGAGGACCTCCTCGCCATCGTGATCGGCGCCGGCGCGGAACTCGCCGCCGACATGCTCGACGACGACATCGCGGCCCGGACACCCCAGTACCGGACCCTACTCGCCCAGCACGCACTGGAACTACTGCAACACCCACCGAACGAATCCCTGCGCCAACGGGCCCTCACCCTTGCAGGCATCGCAACAGACCCTCGCTTGCGCGCCCTCGTGATCCGCGCACTAGAACAGGCCGCCGCCGGCAGCGCCATTCAACGCGCCGCCACCTGCGTCCTGCTCCACACCCTCCAGCAGAGAAGCGACACCCTGGCCGCAAAAGCACGCCAGCTTCGCGCCACCATCCAACTGGACCCGGTCCAAGCCCTCTCCCTGAGCACCCTCACCGGACTCCAACGGCCAGCCAGCGAGACAGAACCGCAACCGCACCGCGGCACCGCCAAGAGTCTGGGATGGTTCCTCCGCCCACACCTGAACGACAACGACCTCGAGCCCGCCGACAAACACGCGCTGGAGAAACTACTAGCAGAACTCGACCGCACAAAGGTCTCTACCGTAGCAGGTAAGCCACGCACCGCCGTACTGCCAGTAAGATCCGCTGCGGCAGACCCGGAAGTCCTTGAGCAGGCTCTGACCCGTCCCAAGGTGGCGGACACGGTAGCCGTGGCGGTCTCGCGAATTCGACTACAGGACTGGGCAGCCGCGGGAGCTGTGCGCCACATTCTCGCAGCGTGGCACCAACGACGACCAGTCGGGCCCTCCCTCCTGGAAGTCACCTCCGCAGAACCTGACACATAGATCCAGATACTCACCCCTGCGGCACACCGCGGCGATGAACCTCCTGCACGCCGGCATCGACGTCACCCTCATCGCACTCTGGCTCGGACACGAGTCTTCCGCCATCCACACCCTGCTCCGGCATCTGGCCACCGTCGGGTTCGACGGAGCTCCACGCGTCCTGGGCATCGACGAACACGGCCGGGAGATCCTCACCTACCTCGACGGCGACACCGTCGCCACCCCCTGGCCGGCCTGGACGTGACTGTTGCATCCGTCAGGATCGGCCGATCTTAACCACAAATCTTCCGGTGGAGACGTCCTCCACAGTCGTTCCGGGGTGTCTGAAGCCTCCGTGATTCGGTCACATGAGCCCCCGCCGACGGGAAGATCTGCGGTCAAGATCGCCGGTAATCGATGAATGCAACAGCGCCGCTTCAGGTCCGCCCACGCTCCTCGATGGCGGCGACCGACGGCAAATCGGATCGGATGAGGGCAGAAGCTGTTCAACCCATATGCACTTGCCGGTGGGGGTGTAGCGGGCGCCCCAGCGGTGGGCGAGTGCGGCGACGAGTTGGAGGCCGCGTCCGCCCTCGTCCATGTCGGCTGCGCGGCGTATGCGTGGTGTGCTCAGGCTGCCGTCGGAAACCTCGCACGTGAGAGTCTCGCTGCGCAGGAGGCGCAGCTGGATTGGTCCTTTCGCATGACGGATGACGTTGCTGACCAGCTCGCTGACCAGCAACTCGGTGGTGGTGGCAAGGTCGTGGAGATTCCACTGACTCAGCTGGGTTCGGGTGTGGCTGCGTGCCTGGCTTGCGGCGATGGGGTGTTCCGGCAGGGGCCAGAAGGCGATGTCCTCGGACGTGAGGCCGTGGGTACGGGCGATCAGCAGGGCGGCATCGTCGGTGGCCAGCTTGCGGGCGGGCAGGAGGGCGGAGGTGACGGCATCGCAGAGACGCTCGATGGGCTCGGTTTCCCTGAGGCGATCTCGGCCGTATCGACTCCCGCTCGTGGTCGCGCTGTGAGGGAGCCGGTGGGTGGTCCGAGTCTGGGCGGCGGTGAGGGTCTGGGCGAGTCGGGTCATCCCGTGGTCGATGTCGCGGGTGGAAGACTCGACCATTCCGTCGGTATACAGCACGAGGAGACTTCCCTCGGGCAGGTGCGTCTCGACGGTGTCGAAAGGTGGGCTTGCGGCACCCAGGGGTGGGGCAGGGGCGAGATCGAGGTAATGGACGGTGCCATCGGGACGGACGATGGCGGGCGGCGGGTGGCCGGCGCTGGCGACGGCGCATATGCGGGTGGTGGAATCGTAGACGGCGTACAGGCAGGTCGCGTAGTAGTCGTCGCCGAGGCCGCTGACGAGGTCATTGAGATGGGTTAGGAGTTCGTCGGGGGACAATTCTAGATCGGCGAGGGTGTGGACGGCGGTGCGCAAGCGTCCCATGGTGGCGGCCTCGGACAGTCCGTGTCCCATGACGTCGCCGATGACGAGGGCGACGCGCTCGGCGGACAAGGGGATCACGTCGTACCAGTCGCCGCCGGCTTCCGTGGCTTCGCCGGCCGGCAGGTAGCGGGCGGCGGTGGTGACGGCGGGTAGGAGGGGCAGGTCGCGGGGGAGCATTCCGCGCTGCAGTTCCTGTGCGCGGGTGTGCTCGGCGTCATACAGGCGGGCCCGTTCGAAGGCCTGGGCTATCAGTGCGCTCAACGTGGTGAACAGGGTGCGCTCCTCGGCGGTGAGGTGGCGCGGCCGGGCAAAGGAGATGACGCAGCAGCCGATAGGGTGTCCGGAGGCGATCAGCGGCAGGAATGCCCACGCGTCCTTTCCCGCTATCGCAGGGTAGTCGGCGATCTCGGGGTACAGGCTGGCGAACTCCTCCGCCGAAGCGACGAACCTCGGGGTACGACTGCGCAGTACTTCGGAAACCGGAAAGGCTTCCGAGAGCCGGACCCCGTCGAGATGGTCGAGGAACGTCTGGGGGTACCCGGCAGCCCCGACCACGCACAGGTACTCGCCCTCAATCGCCTGGACGATCAGCCCCGTAGCGCCGAACGGGGGCAGCACGCGATCGGCAACCGCATCTACGACATCACGAACAGTAAGCGCTTGAGCGAGAGCGCTGGTCAGCTCGCCTATACGGGCCGCGCGTGTGGCGGCGGCATGGGCGGCACGGTCGCGTTCTGCGTCACGCCTACGCTTTTCGGTCACGTCGGTGAAGTAGACGATCAGACCGGTGGGGACCGGGACCAGCCGCATGTGGTACCAGCGTCCGGTGCCCGGCGACCGGGCGTCGAAGCCGATCGGTCTGCCGTCGGCGACGGCCTGCCGGGAACGGGTCTCCAGGCCGAAAGCGGTGATGTCGGGGGCGGCGTCCCACAGCAGGCGGCCGAGGAGGCTGCGGGACGAACCGAACAGGTGCTCCGCCACGACGTTGACATATGTGATCCGCCAGCTGGCGTCGACAGCCATGAATCCGTCGCTCATGTGCCGCAGGACGTGGCCGATCGAGTCCTGCGCCATCCGGGTCTGGGTGGTGTCCCACAGCGTGCCGGTCATGTGGAGCGGTTCATTGTCTTCACCGACCGTGATCTGACCCCGGACTTCCACCCACCCGAGGGTTCCCTCCGGACGGCGCACCCGGTACTCGACGCTGTACACGTTCCGGGTTTTGACCGTCCTGTCGATCTCGATGAGCACCCTGGGCAGGTCGTCCGGATGGATGCCGGCAAGCCAGCTTTCGATACGCCTGTCGAAGGTCTCCGGGTCCAGTCCACCGGCCGTCAACGTGACCTCGTCGCAGTACAACTCGCCCGTGCGGATGTTCCAGTCGTAGGTGCCGACTTCGACCGCCCGCATGGCCTCCTGTAGACGGGAGCCGGAGGGCTCCTGCCACCAGGCGGGACTCAGGGATCTCAGGGCGGGCGGGGTCTGCCGTAGGCGATCGACGGTCCGCCCGGCCAACGTCCGGAGGAATGCCTGCTCCTGGGCGTCGGGTGGGCCGGCCGCGGTTGTCAGGATGGACAGCGTGCCCAGCGGGCCGTTCGCGTCGAGCAGGGGCACGCAGGCCAGCCCCGTGCCCTCGGGGAAGGAGCGCGACTGCTCCGCGGCCCCGGCGGGCGGCTCCGATACGTCCGTCCAGCGAGCAGGCGTCGGATCTGTCCCAATAGTGACGGGAACCCACACAAATATGCTCTCCCGCACCGCTTGGGCAGGAACCTCCGATTCATCAAACCCGATGTCCTCCCACGCCTGGGCGAGATCTCGGGTGAGTCCGCTGGTCGCGGCCAGACGCAGCCTGCGGTCGACCGCGCCGCACAGGTGCGCCATGCCGCCCAGCCCGCGGAGATCAGCAACCGCTTGTTGGAGCGCGAACCGCAGGACCTCGGTGTTACTCAGACAGCCGGTTGCCATCAGGAGGCGCAGCCGCGCCTGTCGCGCCCGCTGCACTTGAGTGCGCCGAGGCTTCGTCACACTCACACCATCACCTGCCACTCTCACTAAGCCGGAGTAGACGGTATCAGAGCCTTCCAAGAACCGCATTCACACTGTCAAGAAATCAGCATTCTTCGGAATGAATGCCATGCCCGCAACGAGGCGCATGTCACCGAGAACCTGTTGGGAGTGGCGCGTGTGGTGACCGCGTCGGCCTTAACCTCGATCTTTCGTGCGCCCAGCGGACAGCGGGAGGTGACGCCGTGTGAGCGGCTGATCTGGTTATCGTCAGCTCGTCGTCGCTTGCCGGTGGAAGTCCGGTCCGGGTAGCCGCCAGGGGCCCGGTAGCAGACTGGCGGCTCGGTCCGGTAACGGGCCCGGGTCGAAGCCCAGTGTCAGAAGCCCTGCAAGGGGGAGCGACTGGACGGTCCGTAGCATGACGCGAAGCCTGCCGCCTCGTTATGGGCCCGCTTCGGCGGGAAACAGGGAGTGCCGAGCCGCGGAAATCACGGTGAAGGCCACGGAAGCGGTGTAGATCCTGGATATGCAGCCGTGAAGGACTCCTCGGGGGTCTGTTGCGTTGGTGAGGTCCGCTGTCTCGGCGTCTGACCAGGCGTGATCGAGTGATGCGGTGTGAACATGAACACGGGAGGTAGGTTGTTTTATGCGATGGCGTGCTTACCGACTGTGGTGCTGTACGAGTAGATGGAGGTTGTCTGGCCCTCCGGAGCCGCCCTGCGGGGGGAGGCTCCGAACCGCCCC
>NZ_CAAAFT010000239.1:0-2231 GCF_900634765.1 Candidatus Protofrankia californiensis
CAAGTGCCGTCCCCACGCCCGTGGGGGTGATCCGAACCGGTAGGCGTCACCGGCCGTCGGGCACACGCCGTCCCCACGCCCGTGGGGGTGATCCGCCACCGCCTGCGCAGGTCGGGCAGGTCTCGCGGCCGTCCCCACGCCCGTGGGGGTGATCCCGATCTGGCACCAGCGCTGAAGGCCACGTTCGGGCCGTCCCCACGCCCGTGGGGGTGATCCGATGGTGTTGACCGCTGCGCATCTCACGCTCAGGCCGTCCCCACGCCCGTGGGGGTGATCCGATCCTTGTCTTTGTCCTTCTTGTCGCGCGCCAGCCGTCCCCACGCCCGTGGGGGTGATCCGTAGCAGCACGTTTGCCCTTGACGTCTGCATACGCCGTCCCCACGCCCGTGGGGGTGATCCGGACCTCGGCGGTCACGTCCAGGCTGTCATTCAGCCGTCCCCACGCCCGTGGGGGTGATCCAGGAGATCTCATGTCGCCCGACACCGTGTATGACGCCGTCCCCACGCCCGTGGGGGTGATCCGGGTCGATGCGGAACCGTTGGATCTCTCTTGGCGCCGTCCCCACGCCCGTGGGGGTGATCCGTTCGCTGGCGATGTCACGCGCCAGATGCGTGGGCCGTCCCCACGCCCGTGGGGGTGATCCGCCGAACGACACGCCGTCGGCCAGGCATTCGTCGCCGTCCCCACGCCCGTGGGGGTGATCCGGGCCGGCGCATCCGAGCCGGGTTCGGTCACCGTGCCGTCCCCACGCCCGTGGGGGTGATCCGACTGCGCCGCGCACCCCCGGGCCGGTGGACCCGCCGTCCCCACGCCCGTGGGGGTGATCCGCCGGGCGAATGGTATGCACCCGACGCGGACGGGCCGTCCCCACGCCCGTGGGGGTGATCCGATGGCGGCAGCCTCGCCTTCGGCACGTAGCCGGCCGTCCCCACGCCCGTGGGGGTGATCCGCTGGTCGACGGCGCCAGGTTCGCGGCCGAGACGCCGTCCCCACGCCCGTGGGGGTGATCCGCATCCGCGCCTCCACAGGGCGGGCGGCCTTCCGCCGTCCCCACGCCCGTGGGGGTGATCCGTCTGCGTGGGGGCGCGCGCTGCGGGTGGCGTTGCCGTCCCCACGCCCGTGGGGGTGATCCGTCTGCGTGGGGGCGCGCGCTGCGGGTGGCGTTGCCGTCCCCACGCCCGTGGGGGTGATCCGCCGGGTGCGGCGGTGCAGGCGCGCAAGGTTGAGCCGTCCCCACGCCCGTGGGGGTGATCCCGCGGCAGGGCCTGGCACGCAAGACCTTCGAGCTGCCGTCCCCACGCCCGTGGGGGTGATCCCAGGGCAGCGAACCCGAACGGGATCTCGGCGCCGCCGTCCCCACGCCCGTGGGGGTGATCCGCTCCATGGAGGTTCTCTCCGCATCCGGAGGTCGCCGTCCCCACGCCCGTGGGGGTGATCCGTACATCGGGACCGGCAACCAGCGATCGTGGTTGCCGTCCCCACGCCCGTGGGGGTGATCCGGTCGAAGCGGCGAGGCCGGGCCGGGCGAGGGCGCCGTCCCCACGCCCGTGGGGGTGATCCGCTGGCGATCTGGATCACGAGCAACGCCTTCTCGCCGTCCCCACGCCCGTGGGGGTGATCCGGTTGAGGACCGCCGGCTGTCTCGACGCTGATCGCCGTCCCCACGCCCGTGGGGGTGATCCGTCCGGCGCAGGGACGGCCGGATGGGCCGCCGGGCCGTCCCCACGCCCGTGGGGGTGATCCGCGGGCCATCGTCCGCGCGGAGCTGGCCTCGTGGCCGTCCCCACGCCCGTGGGGGTGATCCGTACAACTACTCGGCGGAGCCCACGACCGCGACGCCGTCCCCACGCCCGTGGGGGTGATCCGTCCCCGCGGGAGACGGCGACTTTCGACATGTCGCCGTCCCCACGCCCGTGGGGGTGATCCGTCCCATTTCCCTCTTCTTTCGCTTCGGACGCCGCCGTCCCCACGCCCGTGGGGGTGATCCGCGTGCGTAGCGGCGTTGGGCAACGCCACGGAGGCCGTCCCCACGCCCGTGGGGGTGATCCGGGATAGTTCGCGAGATCGGGGACCCCGACTCCGCCGTCCCCACGCCCGTGGGGGTGATCCGCGGACCCAGGGCATAGGGCTACTCCTCTTCGGGCCGTCCCCACGCCCGTGGGGGTGATCCGATTGGGCCCGTGCTCAGGGCTACGGCCCAGACGCCGTCCCCACGCCCGTGGGGGTGATC
>NZ_CAAAFT010000239.1:2256-2938 GCF_900634765.1 Candidatus Protofrankia californiensis
GGCCCGGCTCGAGCCGTCCCCACGCCCGTGGGGGTGATCCGCAGCGCGAGGCGCTGCTTCAGGGCCTGATGGAGCCGTCCCCACGCCCGTGGGGGTGATCCGATCACCGATCTCGTCCACCACGCGATCCAAGAGCCGTCCCCACGCCCGTGGGGGTGATCCGAAGATGCCGAGTCACGTTGCCTGCCGGACGGCGCCGTCCCCACGCCCGTGGGGGTGATCCGCTGATCGGCGCCATCGACACCGCGACCGGCCTGCCGTCCCCACGCCCGTGGGGGTGATCCGCGGGGCCGTGTGGCGTGCGGGGCTACCGGCGGGCCGTCCCCACGCCCGTGGGGGTGATCCGTCGTCTCGGCCGATCCGGTCGCGGATGCGTGCGCCGTCCCCACGCCCGTGGGGGTGATCCGGACAGGGGTATGTCCGGGACGGACGTACGTACGCCGTCCCCACGCCCGTGGGGGTGATCCGCGCCGGGGGGCGCGCCGATCGTCACCCAACAGGCCGTCCCCACGCCCGTGGGGGTGATCCGACCCGCTACGCGCTCGGGGGACGTCGGTCCCGGCCGTCCCCACGCCCGTGGGGGTGATCCGACATCAACATCGGCAAGAGCAAGGCTCCGCTGGCCGTCCCCACGCCCGTGGGGGTGATCCGTCTTTGCGCCTGAGCAGCTCCAGATCGGAGC
>NZ_CAAAFT010000240.1:0-510 GCF_900634765.1 Candidatus Protofrankia californiensis
CCACACGGATGTGCGTGATCCGCTCGCTGGGCGCCGCCGTCCCCACGCCCGTGGGGGTGATCCGCACATGCGCAGCCTCCACGATGTCGCGATGGAGCCGTCCCCACGCCCGTGGGGGTGATCCGTAGGGCGAGGCATGTTGCACGCCCCACTCATGGCCGTCCCCACGCCCGTGGGGGTGATCCGGATCGCGCACCCTCAGACGTGAGCGGTCCCAGGCCGTCCCCACGCCCGTGGGGGTGATCCGACAAACCCCACTGGCCTAGCGCGCCCTCGACCGCCGTCCCCACGCCCGTGGGGGTGATCCGCACTCGCGGCCCCGCTCGCCCGCAAGGGCGTCGCCGTCCCCACGCCCGTGGGGGTGATCCGGCACCCGGCGAGCTGGAACTGCGCAGCAGCGTGCCGTCCCCACGCCCGTGGGGGTGATCCGGACACCGCGAACGCGCTTGCGCCGAGGATGGCGCCGTCCCCACGCCCGTGGGGGTGATCCGTACCGGCCGACATCGCCAT
>NZ_CAAAFT010000240.1:535-2321 GCF_900634765.1 Candidatus Protofrankia californiensis
GCCGGTGGCGCCGTCCCCACGCCCGTGGGGGTGATCCGAATCCTCCTGCCCGAGCATGCCTCCGTCGCAGGCCGTCCCCACGCCCGTGGGGGTGATCCGCTGGACCAGGGACAGCGCCGGCTGCCGTAGGCGCCGTCCCCACGCCCGTGGGGGTGATCCGCTCATCCCCGGACGGGCCTTCCCCCAGTGCGAGCCGTCCCCACGCCCGTGGGGGTGATCCGGATCAGAGGCAACCCTAGAAGGCTTGATCCAAGCCGTCCCCACGCCCGTGGGGGTGATCCGCCGGGACAGTCCGCCCCGTTCATCATCGTCAAGCCGTCCCCACGCCCGTGGGGGTGATCCGGTCGTCGATGTCAAACCGGTCCCACACCGGCGGCCGTCCCCACGCCCGTGGGGGTGATCCGGTCAGACATCAGCGGGCACCTCATCCGGGCTGGCCGTCCCCACGCCCGTGGGGGTGATCCGCCCCGTCTCAGCGCCGAGCTGGCCGCGATGGCGCCGTCCCCACGCCCGTGGGGGTGATCCGGTCATTGCCGCTGAGCGTGAGATGCGCAGCGGGCCGTCCCCACGCCCGTGGGGGTGATCCGGCCATGTGCAACCGCTGTCCGGTCGAGACGGAGCCGTCCCCACGCCCGTGGGGGTGATCCGGCCATGTGCAACCGCTGTCCGGTCGAGACGGAGCCGTCCCCACGCCCGTGGGGGTGATCCGGTGAGCGCCGATGTCTGATCTCCGCACTGTTCGCCGTCCCCACGCCCGTGGGGGTGATCCGCTGACGCCCGAGGCGGCGATCACTGCCGACGGGCCGTCCCCACGCCCGTGGGGGTGATCCGAACGACGACGTCGGTCAGATCCAGATCATCCCGCCGTCCCCACGCCCGTGGGGATGATCCGCCGTGACCGACACCGAGCAGCAGCGCAAGTGCGCCGTCCCCACGCCCGTGGGGGTGATCCGGCGCCGCCACCATGGCAGTCAGCCGGCGCGACGCCGTCCCCACGCCCGTGGGGGTGATCCGCGTCCGTCATGGTCATGGCGGGGGACCGGCACGCCGTCCCCACGCCCGTGGGGGTGATCCGACGCGCAGGCGTGTCATGGGCTTGCAGGCGTCGCCGTCCCCACGCCCGTGGGGGTGATCCGCCGTCCGGACCGTCGTTGTCGATCCACGTCGTGCCGTCCCCACGCCCGTGGGGGTGATCCCCCGCCGATCGCGTTGATGACCTGAGCGGACGCGCCGTCCCCACGCCCGTGGGGGTGATCCGATCTCAACATCGCCAAGGACAAAACGCCGCTGGCCGTCCCCACGCCCGTGGGGGTGATCCGGATGATCTGCGTGGCCATTTCGGGCTCCCTCGGCCGTCCCCACGCCCGTGGGGGTGATCCGGCGCTCGACGAATTTCATCGTCACACCAAGGCGCCGTCCCCACGCCCGTGGGGGTGATCCCGAACCAGGCGTGTTCGAACCAGCCGGCGCACGCCGTCCCCACGCCCGTGGGGGTGATCCGCGGGACGAGGCCGCCGACCTCGGCAAGGCGTTGCCGTCCCCACGCCCGTGGGGGTGATCCGCGCCGGTATTCCTGTTCCTCCGTGCAGATCACGCCGTCCCCACGCCCGTGGGGGTGATCCGGCATGTCTCGGCCGACTGCCTTTGATTGGCTCGCCGTCCCCACGCCCGTGGGGGTGATCCGAAGCGGTTCCGCTCCTCCTCCAGCATGATCCCGCCGTCCCCACGCCCGTGGGGGTGATCCGCCGGCGACAATCTGGGCCCATTGCGCGTCGACGCCGTCCCC
>NZ_CAAAFT010000240.1:2628-5298 GCF_900634765.1 Candidatus Protofrankia californiensis
GCGACAATCTGGGCCCATTGCGCGTCGACGCCGTCCCCACGCCCGTGGGGGTGATCCGCAACGGCGCGGCTGGTTCGCGGGAAGGTCTTTGCCGTCCCCACGCCCGTGGGGGTGATCCGTACACGGATGTGCTCAAGATGTACGCCCGCCGCTACCTGGAGCAGGAGGTCCAGCGCTGACCTCCTTCATCGAGCCCGGCCCGGAGTTCGGCAAGCTCTTCCGCGCGTTCGAGCACACCGCCTTCCGACTGGAGACGCGCGACGAGTACAAGTCCGCGAACGAGACGCAGGCGCTGCGCCAGTTCGTTGCGGGCGAGCCGGTAGACATGGGCTGGTTCCAGAACTGGCTGAGCATGATCCGGGAGGCCACCGCGGCAGGCCGGCGCTTCTCGCGTGTACGAGTCGTGAGCACGCCCCTCACCGACTACAGCCGCTTCGGCGTCTTCTGCTCAGGGCACACCAACGCGGCCGGCGAGGACATCCGCTACCTGAGCCGGGAGGACGCCGCTGGCCTGCCGGACTACGACTATTGGTTGTTCGACTCGTCCAAGCTGGTGCGGATGCACTTCGATGACGACGAGAACTTCCTGAGCGGTGAACTCATCGAAGACCCCGCCGTGATCGTGGAGCACAACTACTGGCGAGATGCCGCCTGGCACCGCGCCGTACGACGGGACGACTTTGCCACCGAATAGAACGACCGGCATCACCAGCTTGCACGAGGCTCGTGACGCCCTGGGCAAACGACTCCACGAGCTACGCCAGGCCGCAGGACTCAGTGGCAGGCGGCTCGCGGAGTCTTTGTCGTGGCCGCCTTCCAAGGTGTCCAAGCTGGAGAACGGCCGTCAGACGCCGACCGACGACGACATTCGTGGTTGGACGCGAGCAACGGACAGCGAGAGCGAGACGGAAGCCCTGCTCGCTTCCCTGCACACCCTCGAAGTCCAACACGCCGAGTGGCAACGACAGCTCAAGGTCGGCTTGAAGCCACACCAACAAGAGATTGCCGGCCTGGACGCCCAGACGCGGCTGTTCCGGGCGTTTGAGTCCACGTTCATCCCTGGCCTGCTCCAGACGGCCGAGTACGCCCGTTTCCGCTTCGCCCAGAGCATCACCGTGTTCAAGGTGAGGAACGACATCGACGAGGCGGTAGCAGCGCGGGTGCAGCGGCAAGACATCCTGTACCGGCCTGACAAGCGGTTCCACTTCGTGCTGACCGAGGCGGCCTTGCGCTACCGGCTGTGCCCACCCGAGATCATGCTTGGGCAGCTTGATCGGCTGGTCTCCTTCTCGGCGCTGCCGAATGTGAAGCTCGGCATCATCGGCTTCGAGACGGCTTATGTGGTCGCGCCCGCTCACGGCTTCTGGCTGCTCGACAACGACCGCGTGATGGTCGAGACGTTCTCGGCCGAGCTGAACCTTGCCCAGCCGCAAGAGTTGGCCCTGTACAGCGGCATCTTCGACTCGCTGGCAGCGGTGGCTAGTTACGGCCGTTCGGCCCGCGCGATCATCAACCGCGTGATTGACGATCTTGCCCCCGAGGCCCCGGAGGATAGCGACTAATTTCCGGGACGCTCACTCGTTCGTGGCATTTCGAGAAATACCAAGAAACTTTCTATTCATTGCCGTCTTTCCTCCCTACTCTCCCGTTAGGGATGCCGAACCGCGTCCGCCCCCAAGGGATTCGGGAGTTAGCCAGGTGGCCACCCGTGTTGCCCTGCTGAGCAGGGATCAGATCGACCATCTGCCCGAGCAGGCCCGCGAAGTCGTGGAGTACCGCAAGAGCGGCCTGAGCCTGAACCACATTCAGGGCTGCCCGCTGGACTGTGCCTACTGCATCCGGCATACCTACGGCCTGTGGGATCAGCGGATACCGCGTGCGCTCATGTCCGACGCCGAGGCGGTGGAGGAACTGGTCAATCACCGTTACTTCCAGCCGCACATGACGCCGGTTCAGGTGTTCAACCGGGCGACTGACCCGTTCCTGCCGGTCGTCCGGCCGCACACCTTCGCCGTGCTGGAAGACCTCGACACTCGCGAGCTGCGAAACCACGTGCTCGTCATCACGCGGCACCAGATGAAGTCCGAGGACATCGACCGACTCAACGCGCTCAACCACGTCAAGGTGACGCTGCTGTTCACCTACTCCGGCATCGACAACAAGGGCATCGAGCCATACCAGTCGAGTGTGGCCGCCGAATCGCTGAGGCTCATGAACGCACCGGAGCGGCGGAAGTACCGCACCATCCTCTACTGGCGTCCGCTGGTGCCGGGCCTCAACGTACTCCGAAGAGCACCTGGACGCCGCCTACACCCTGGCCAAGCACGCCGACGCCACGGTGTTCACGGGCCTGTTCTACCGCGACCAGATCGCCGAGTACTACAAGGCCAACAGCCTGCCGGAGCCTTACGAGGACACCGCGCGCCGGAAGATCGTGCCGGAAACCTTGGAGCGGCGCGTCTTGGCCTCCTTCGACGCCACGACGCCGTTGTTCCGCAAGACTTCATGCGCCGTGGCCTACGCGCATGGTCTTCCCGACTACAACGGCCACTACGGCATCCGGGAGCTGTGCGACATCTGCCCGCTGAGTCAGCTCGAACTCTGCGCGGGCGGGCACAAGGTGCCGTCACCCGAGCGGTTGCGGGAGGTCGCCAGTGGCCTACCCGAGGC
>NZ_CAAAFT010000241.1:0-5923 GCF_900634765.1 Candidatus Protofrankia californiensis
CTCACTGGGTTTTCGAATCAGGCGGCCTCGGGGATGGGGTCGAAGCGGACGGTGTAGCCGAGGGTGTTGGCCTGGTGGGTGAGGCGGCGCAGGGCGCGTTCGGGGTCGCGGCGGGTGAAGTAGTCGCCGCCGAGGTCCTGGTAGTCGGTGTCGTTGGTGAGCATGTGCCAGACAGCGGTGAGGGTGGAGTGCTCGATCGCGACGAGGGCCTTCTTCTTGCCGAGCCGTGGGGCGAGCCGGCGGTAGCGGGCGCCGAGGTAGGTGGTGTCGCGGGTGCGGGCGGCGGCCATGGCGGCGGTGCCCAGGGCGCCGCCGAGCCAGTGGTTGCCGTGGCGGGTCTTCCCGGATCTGCGTTTGCCTGCGGATTCGTGGTGGCCGGGGCAGATACCGGCCCAGGACGCCAGGTGTCCGGCGGTGGGGAAGCGGGTCATGTCGGCGCCGGTCTCGGCGATGATGACCTCGGCGACGGTCTGGCCGACGCCGGGGATGGTCACGAGGTGCTCACGCTGGCGGGCAAAAGGGCGCGTCTGTTCCTCGATCCGTGTCGACAGCTCGCCGATGGCCTTGGTGAGCTGGTCGATGCGTTCCAGGTGCAGCCGGCACAGGAACGCGTGGTGCTCGGAGAAGCTGCCGGTCAGCGCCTGCACCAGCTGGGGGATCTTGGGCCGCATCCGGGCCTTCGCCAGGCCAGCCAGCGCGTCGGGGTCGCGTTCGCCGTCGATCAGCGCGGCGAGCATCGCCCGCCCGGACACCCCGAGAATGTCGGTGGCCACCGAGGACAGTTTGATCCCGGCGTCCTCCAGTTCCTTCTCCAGCCGCTGGGCCTCCCGGGTCCGGTCGGCGGTCAGCGTCGTCCGGTAGCGGGTGAGGTCACGCAGGTGGCGGATCGGCTCCGGCGGCACGAACGACGCTGTGAGCAGGCCGCACTCGCCGAGCTGACACAGCCAGGCCGCGTCACTGACGTCGGTCTTACGGCCGGGTAGGCCCTTGGCGTGGGCGGCGTTGACCAGGATCACCGGCAGGCAGTCCTCCAGCAGGTAAAACGCCCCGCGCCAGTAGTCGCCCGTGGCCTCCATGACCACCAGGGTGACCCTCTCCGCGACCAGCCAGTCCCGCAGTTCCAGCAGCGCGTTGGTCGTCGTGGCGAACGTGCGGGTCTCCTGCCTGCGCGACCGGCCCCGGCCCGGGTTCGGCGTGCGCACGCACGCCTTGAGATCCTTCTTGCCGATGTCCAGCGCGGCGCACCGGTCGTGCAGCAGCTCCACCGGGGTTCCTCCGAATCCTTCTAGACACACCGCCAGGCGCGGCCGACCGGAGGGACCACAGGCCTCGGAAGAGTCTGACCCGCGTGCTCGAAGCAACAATCAACAGCGCCTGTCGGTGGCCCCCGCGCCATCCTGACTCCCGAGCTCGGGTGGCATCACAGTTGCACCGGCGTCCCGGACGGCCGCGACCCCGATTTTCCCGCCACCACGGCGGCCCAGCGCAGCGGCCCCGGTTCCTGACTCGGCAGGCCGTCGACCATCGGCTCCGGACCGATTCCCGTGCCCCTGCGCCGGTCGCGAACGTGAACCGCACGGCGAGCTGGGGCGGCACCCGTGTGTGGTGGCGTGCTGACATCGACCGCTGGCTCGGTGGCGTCGATCTCGACCACTGGACGTCCCTGCCCCCGTAGGCCCGCTGAGATCGGATGCGGCCGCCCGCTTCCTGTGGGGTCACCGAGTAATCGATCATGATTGGCTGCGGGTCGTGTGGTTGCCCGGTGTCAGTAGCGTGTGCGTTCAGAAGGGCACGGTTTCTTCAGCCACGGCTGGTTGAACATGCTGTCCGAGCAGCCCTCCCGGTGCTTTGAATATGCCCGCGGTAGGCCGCGATGACATGTCATCGTGTGGCTTCCGGGCAGCGGAACCGGGGTGCATCAAACGGCACAGGGTGGCATGAAATCCGTAATGGACATATGACGGTGTCGCGCACAGCGCGACACCGTCGAGGAGCGTTTTCGTTCGAATATTCGCGAGCTGTCTTTGGTGGGGCTCATGAGATGTTTCAAGATCCGAAGTGTTGTTGCTGGACGGCTCCACGGTTGCGGGTGGGCGCCGACGCACTTGCGGAGATGCTGGCGTCGATCGGATCATCCGCTGCCGGCCGCCGTGTCTCATCGGAGTCCGGAGCCGCAGCGGATCCGGTTTCCCTACGTCGTACGTCGCACGTGAAGGGACGGCGGCACCGGTTGCCGGGACCGGCCGCTGGGGCGATGGGATGTGGGTGCGCCGGTATGCCCTCAAGGGGGCTGTGTATGCCATGCACAGCCAACCCCCTGGGTGTTGGTGGTTTCAAGTGGCCTAGTACAGTCATCGCGTCCACCGCAGCGGATCGTGCACGTTCCGGCAGCTTTGCGGGAGGCCGGGGTCGCAGTAGATCGGCGAGGGGGAGGCTGTGCCGGATTCCATGACAGTGGAGCCGTCGATCGGGGCGCTTGGGGTCTGTTGCGTTCAGCGGAGTCAAGACATGCCAGGCCCCGCCGGGCCGCTGATCAGACCGCCAGTGCGAGCTCGGTGAAGGCAGCCGACAATCGCAGGTGTGGGTCGGTGTCGAGGCCGAGTGCGTAGTGGCCACGGCGGATGTTCTGCACGAAGGCGTGCCCGGAGCTGACCGTCTGGGCGGAGCGGATGCGTTTCAATCCGCGTATCGGCCGCAGGCGGGTTTTGAGCTGGCTGTGGTCGGACTCGATCCTGTTGTTCGCCCGCCGGGCATCGACATGGTGGGCGGCGGGCAGCAGCTCGTCGAGCAGCCGGGGGTAGGAGGCAGCCTTGTCGGTGGTCACTTCGATCGGTCTGCGGCCGTGCGACAGGGCCCGGGTGAAGAACCTGCGGGCTGCGGCCAGGTCTCGGTGCTCGGAGGCGAGAACGTCGATGACCTGGCTGTCCTGGTCGACCGCCCGGTACAGGTAGATCCACCTTCCGGCGACCTTCACATACGTCTCGTCCACGAACCACCGGTCCCCGGGGGTGTGCCGGCAGGGCCGGGCTGCGTCGATCAGCAGCGGGGTGAACCGCTGCACCCACCGGTAGACGGTCACATGATCGACGGTCAGGCCGCGTTCGGTCAGGAGTTCCTCGACGTCCCGGTACGACAGCGCGTAGCGGAGATACCAGCGGACCGCCAGCACGATCACTTCCGGTGGGAACCGGAACCCGGTGAACTCCGAGGCGGGGATCAGCGAACGGGCAGGGCGTCGACGCGTCCGTCCACCTTGCCTGATCAAGGACCCAGCGAACGCAACAGACCCACTCGGCCTCGACGCCGACCCGCACCTGCGGCTGTCGGCTGCCTTCACCGAGCTCGCACTGGCGGTCTGATCAGCGATTTGGCTGGGCTTGTCATGTCCTGACTCCGCTGAATGCAACAGACCCGGTCCAGCGCCGCCGTACAGATCCGTTCTACGGCCTCCGGGCCCAGGTTGCCGAGCGGACTCTATTCAGCGCCGCGCTGTCTGGCGGGCTGTGTGCTCGAGGCCCAGGATCGACTTACCGATGTCGCACACGGCCGTCAGTGCGTCGGCCTGTGCGCGCAGGTGCGGTGTTCGGGCGATGTCGTTGGTGAGGCTGAGGATGGCTTGCACACGCACGCGTGCGTGCGCAGCGGGCAGGTCGGGGTGCACCCGGCGGAGGAGCCGCACCCACTCCGCGATGTAGGAGCGCTGGGTGTCGCGGATGGCCGTTCGCTCCCGCTCGGGCAGGTGCGCGGTCTCGGTGATGAGCAGATCCATCGCGTCGCTGTGCGCGAAGGAGAAGTCGGCGTAGGAACGTGCCAGCCCACGCAGCGCATCCTGGTTGTTGGCGGCGCTGTCCAGCACCTCTGATCCGTCGTGTTGGAGCTGTTCGGCGCCGTCCAGTATCACGGTGCCCAGGAGGTCGAGCTTGCTGTCGAAGTGGTTGTAGACGCTCGGGCCCGCGATCCCGGCGGCAGCGCCGACGTCATCGATACCGACGGTCTGGTAGCCGCGCTCGGCGAACAGCCGCGCTGCGGCGGTGAGCAGTTCGTCGCGGCGCGTCGCAGGCGGGGCGACGGTGGCGGGCAGCGGCGCGTCGCCGGTGCGCCTCAGCGGGGCGCGTAGGACGTCGTCGGCGATGGCGACCAGCAGGTCCTCGTACTCGGCACGGGGGAGTTCGATCCGCTGGAACGACACGCTCATCAGGGCGCCCATGACCGCCCAGGCCAGCAGGTCCTCGTGGAGTTCGCCCACCGCCGGTCGGCGCTGCGCGACGACGCCGGCGACCTCGTGTTGTATTCCCACCAGCTCGTGCCGCAGGCGTGTGCGCAGGTGCGGCTGGAGGTGCCGTGACTCACGCTGCCACAGCACCCCGGTCCGGCGATGCTCGAGCACGGCTCGGACCAGTGCGCTCACCGCACCACCGCCGTCCGGTGGCGCCTCGTCCAGCGACGATCGGATCGCGGACAGTGCGTGGTGCACGACCTCGTAGAGCAGCTGCTCTTTGCCGCGGAAGTGCCGGTACAGGGCGGACGGCTGCACCGCGACGGCATCCGCGATGTCGCTCATCGACATGTGGGGATACCCGTCGCGAGCGAACAGCTCCGCAGCCGCTGCGACGATCTGGTGCCGTCGGTTGCGCGGTCGCGTGCCGCGCCGTGGCGCCTGCACGGCCCCGTCCATGCGCCCCTCCTCGGTTCAGTCCCCGATCCAGGGGCACTCCGTCATGACCGGGGGATGCGCGAGCAGGTCATACACCAACGACGGCGAGCGTTCCAATACATATCGTGAGCAACATATCGGAATCACCGTTCGTGCGCCCGCGACTCAGTTCACCTGCCGTTCCTTTCCGGCCCAGTACTTCTTGCGCAGCTCCCGTTTGAGGATCTTGCCAGCGCCGGAGACGGGCAGCGCGTCTACGAACTCTACGCTGCAGGGCGCTTTGTAGCTGGCGACGAGAGACTTGGCATGCTCGCGCAACTCCTCGGGGGTGGCCTGCTGCCCGGGCCGCAGGACCACGACGGCATGCACCCGCTCGCCCCACCGCTCGTCCGGGACGCCGACGACGGCGGCCTGAGCGACCGCCGGGTGCCGCGCGAGGGCGTTCTCCACCTCTGCGGAGTACACGTTCTCGCCGCCGGTGACGATCATATCCTTGATCCGATCGACGATGTAGATGTAGCCGTTGTCGTCCATGTAGGCGCCGTCGCCGGTGTGCATCCAGCTGCCGCGCAGCGCGGTCGCTGTCTCCTCCGACTTGTTCCAGTAGCCCAGCATCATGTGCCCGCCGCGCACGACAACCTCGCCGACCGTGCCGCGCGGGACCTCGTTGTCGTCGGCGTCGACGATGCGCACCTCGGCGTGCGGGGCGGCCCTGCCCGCAGAGCGCAGGTTCCCTTCGCGGTGGTCCTGCGGGGACAGCAGCGTGGCGACCGGCGCCAGCTCGGTCATCCCGTAGGCCTGGGTGAAGTCGGCGTTTGGGAAGGCCTTCATGGTCCGTTCCAGCACCGTCGCCGAGATGGGGGAGGCGCCGTAGATCACCGCCTTCAGGCTGGTCAGGTTGTAGTTAGGTAAATCGGGGTGATCGACCACGGCCTGGATCATCAGTGGCACCAGCAGCGTGTCGGTGACCTGATGGTCCTGGATGGCCTTCATGACCGCGGTCGGGTCGAACGCTGGGATGATCACATGGGTGCCGGCGTGCAGCATCTGCGCGCCCCAGCCGATCAGGTCGGCCAGGTGGAACATCGGCGCCGCGTGCAGGTACCGCCCGCCAGGCCCGAACGCCACGCCGGAGGCCACTGTGCCCACCGTGGAGGTGACGAGGTTGGCGTGGGAGAGCATGACGCCCTTGGGAAAGCCGGTGGTCCCGCCGGTGTAGAACAGGCCGGCGAGCTCGTCGCCACCGCGGCGGGCGTCCTCGATCGGCTC
>NZ_CAAAFT010000242.1:0-3712 GCF_900634765.1 Candidatus Protofrankia californiensis
CCCCGGAGATGAGCTCCTCGTAGGACAGCGTGCCCTCCGGCGCCGGGCCGTCCCCGGTGTTAATCACCGTGGCCAGCTCCGGGTAGCCCTGCCTGATCTCGGGCAGCAGCTTCGCGAACGCGTCGTCGACGAACAGCACCTTCGAGTCGGAGTCCCGGAGGGAGTACACGATCTCGGCCGCGCTCCAGCGGATGTTCACCGGGTTCAGCACCGCGTTCGCCCACGGCACTGCCAGCAGGTACTCGTGGTAGTGGTCAGAATTCAGCCCGAGGAACGCCACCCGGTCCCCGTCGCCGGCGCCGAGCCCGCGCAGCGCACCGGCCAGCCGCGCTACTCGGTCGGCGACCTCGGCGAACGTGCGCTGCCGGTCACCGAAGATCGTCATGACGCCGTTCGGGTTCTGCTGCGCGGCGCGATGCAGGCCCTGGGTCAGATACATCGGGCTCTCCCTTCCGTGGTAGGGCTAGGAGTTGCCGCCGACGGGTTGGGCGCGCTTGAGGAATCGCTGGGCGGTAGCGCGGACGTGCTCACCGCTGAACAGGGCGCGCACGGCACGGCGTTCGCGGTGGAGCTGCTCGGGTAGGGTGGCCGCGGACGACCCGTCGTGCAGTGCCCGGGTGGCGACAGCAGCCGCGGGGTCCAGGCTCGCCAGGCGGGCTGCTACGGCCCGGACCTGTGCGGTCAGCTGGTTGTCGTCGACGCACTGCCAGATCAGGCCCCACTCCTGTGCCTGTTCCGCCGAGACGCGCTCACCGAGCAGACTCATGCCGAGAGCCCGCGCCCGGCCGATGGACCGGCTCAAAGCCCAGGAAATACCCAGGTCCGGCACGATCCCCAGCTGGGTCACGTGCGGGATGGAGAACGAAGCCGATCGCGCCGCGATCGTGACGTCGGCCAGCAGGGCCAGCCCCAGGCCGCCGCCTGCGCACGGGCCGTTCACCGCCGCGACGATGGGCACGGGCGAGGTGGTGATCGCCTCGCACAGCGGCGTCACCACGTCCTCCATGCGGTCGGCGGTGACCCGGGCCAGCGCCACGTCATCCAGGTCGGGGCCGACCAGGTCGGCGATGTCGGCGCCGGCGCAGAAACCCCGGCCCGCGCCCGTGATCACCACGGCTCCGACGCCGGGGTCCGCGCCCAGTTCCTGGATCGCCACCCTGAGCCGGTGCATGAGGTCCCAGCTCAGGGCATTGAGGACCGCGGGACGATCGATGGTGATCGTCCCGATGCCCTCGTGGCGTTCTATCCGGAGCATTCGCGCCTTACAATGAGAAGCCGCCGCCGCAGATGACGGTCTGGCCGCTGATGTAGTCGGACTCGGGGGTGCAGAGCAGATAGACGGCGCCCGCGGCTTCGGCTGGGCTGCCGCCGCGGCCGAGGGGGATCGTGCGTTCCATGGTGGTGAGCAGGTCGGGGTTGACGCCGACCTTGATCTCCTTGCCCTGGACATCGATGGTGCCGTCCGCGTCGGCAGGAGCCTCCGTGAGCCGGGTCTTGATCAGTCCGAAAGCGACGGTGTTGACGGTGACGTTGTAGCGGCCCCATTCCTTGGCGAGGGTTTTGGTGAGGCCGGTGATGCCCGCCTTGGCGGCGGCGTAGTTGGCCTGGCCGACGTTGCCGCCGAGGCCGGCGATGGAGGAGATGTTGACGACCTTGCGACCGGGGATGGGCTCGCCGGCCGCCTTGGCCTTTTTCACGGCGGCGGAGATGACCGGCTGGGCGGCGCGCAAGATCCGGAAGGGTGCTTTGAGGTGGACGTCGAGGATGGCGTCCCACTGTTCGTCGGTCATCTTCTGGATGACGTTGTCCCAGGTGTAGCCGGCGTTGTTGACGATGATGTCGAGTCCGCCGAAGGAGTCGACCGCGGTCTGTACGAATCGTTCGGCGAAACCGTCCTCGGTCACGGAGCCGAAGCAGGCGGTGGCCTTGCCGCCGGCCGCTTCGATGGCGACGACGGTGTCCTTGGCGGGTTCGGCGTCCAGGTCGTTGACCACCACGGCCGCGCCCTCACGGGCGAGCTTGAGTGCGATCTCGCGGCCGATGCCGCGGCCGGAGCCGGAGACGATGGCGACTTTGCTGTCCAGGTTTCCCATGGGGGGGTGTCTTGCCTTTCAGTTGACGGCGACGACTGCGTCGCCGGTGAGGGTCACGGCGCCGTCGGCGAGGGTGACGGCGAGCTCGAGCGTGGCCAGCCCGTCCTCGACGGACACCACGCGGCCGGTGCAGGTCGGTCGCGCGTGCACCGGGGTGATGGCGGCGAACCGGACGCGGTAGGTCCGGATCTGCTCCTGAGGTACCCAGTTGGTGAGCAGGCGGCCGAGGTAGGCCATGGACAGCATGCCGTGGGCGAACACGTCGTCCAGCCCGACGGACTTGGCGACGTCAACGTCGATATGTATCGGGTTGTGGTCACCGGAGGCGCCCGCGAACAGCGCCAGCGTGGTGCGAGTGATCGGCGGCAGCTCCAGGGGCGGCAGCTCCGTGCCTGCTTCGACCTTCTCCAATGTGGTCACTGCGCCACCTCCGGGTTCCGCACGACGATCACCGAAGCGAGGTCGGCCACCGCGGTGCCGTCGGCCTGGGACACCGCGGTTTGTTTGACGATGAACTCCAGCGCGCCGCGCTTCTTGCTGTAGACGTCGGCGATGTACGGCTTGGCGATCAGCGTGTCGCCGGCGTGGGCGTGGGCGTGATAGGTGAAGGACTGTTCGCCGTGCAGGATCCGCCGCAGGTCCACGCCGAGGCCGGCCAGCCACGCGAACGGGTCGGGTTGCTCGAGCTCGATGCCGAACAGGAAGGTCGGCAGCACGGGCAGGTCCGGGTGCCCGGCGGCCTTCGCCGTGTCGACGTCGGAGTAGACCGGGTCGGTCTCGCCGATGGCCTTGGCGAAGAACCGCAGCCGACCGGCGTCCACGGTCAGCTCGACGGGCGGCAGTTCGGTGCCGATCACGCTCGAGTCGATGGCCATGCTCAACTTACCCTCTCATAGAGGGTCACCACGGCGGCGCCGCCGAGGCCGATGTTGTGCTGCAGCGCGAGATTCACGCCCTCGACCTGACGGGCCTCGGCCTCACCGCGCAGCTGCCACACCAGCTCCGCGCACTGCGCCAGCCCCGTCGCGCCCAGCGGGTGGCCCTTGGACAGCAGGCCGCCCGACGGGTTGGTGACCACCCGACCGCCGTAGGTGTTGTCGCCGTCGGCGATGAACTTCTCCGCCGTGCCCTCCGGAGTCAGTCCCAGCGCCTCGTAGGACAGCAGCTCGTTGGCGGTGAAGCAGTCGTGCAGCTCGACCACCCGGATGTCCTCCGGGGACACCCCGGACGCCTCGTAGACCTGCTCCGCCGCGGTTTTGGTCATGTCGTAGCCGACCAGCTTGGTTATGTCCTTGGCCTCGAAGGTCGACGGGAAGTCCGTGGTCATCGCCTGCGCGGCGATCCGCACGTCGGTGCGCAGCCCGTGCTTGCGGGCGAACTCCTCGCTGGCGATCACGGCGGCCGCCGCACCGCAGGTCGGCGGGCAGCACTGCAGCCTGGTTAACGGGCCGAAGATGTGCGGCGAGGCCAGTACCTCCGCGACCGTCACTGGGTCGCGGAACACCGCGTACGGGTTGTTCGCCGCGTGCGCGCGGGACTTCACCGAGATCGCGGCGAACGTCTCCGCCTTGGTGCCGTACTTCTCCGCGTAGCTCGCGCCGGCGCCGCCGAAATACCAT
>NZ_CAAAFT010000243.1:0-6626 GCF_900634765.1 Candidatus Protofrankia californiensis
GACCCCGGAGATGAGCTCCTCGTAGGACAGCGTGCCCTCCGGCGCAGGGCCGTCCCCGGTGTGAATCACCGTGGCCAGCTCCGGGTAGCCCTGCCTGATCTCGGGCAGCAGCTTCGCGAACGCGTCGTCGATGAACAGCACCTTCGAGTCGGAGTCCCGGAGGGAGTACACGATCTCGGCCGCGCTCCAGCGGATGTTCACAGGGTTCAGCACCGCGTTCGCCCACGGCACTGCCAGCAGGTACTCGTGGTAGCGGTCAGAATTCAGCCCGAGGAACGCCACCCGGTCCCCGTCGCCGACGCCGAGCCCGCGCAGCGCACCGGCCAGCCGCGCCACCCGGTCGGCGACCTCGGCGAACGTGCGCTGCCGGTCACCGAAGATCGTCATGATGCCGTTCGGGTTCTGCTGCACGGCGCGATGCAGGCCCTGGGTCAGATACATAGGGTTCCATTCTCCGGTGTGGGGCTAGCCTCGATGATTCACGCGGTGATCGTGACTGGTTCTGATCTTCCTGCCCGCCGGTCAGTCCGACCCGGTTCTCCAACAACCGCACCGTGGCCGTCCCCACATGCGACGAGGCGCCCGCTACGTCGTCACGGTCTAGCGCAGCCAGGCCCCGCGTCATGGCCAGCCCGCGTAGCCTCGTCATCAGCATCGTCCGACTGGCCGGCGCCACGAACATCGCGAAGGGACCACGGCGCAACGCCCGCCGGCCAGAACGCCTGCTTCACACGATCATGATCCGTTGGCAAGCTGCTTTGCGGGCGTCTTAGGCCACTCGGATAGGTGCGCGGTCGGTCAGGCCAACTCCGCCGCGTGGTGCGTCGGCCTCTCCCTTCAGCTGGCGGTAGACCGAGTCGTTGTCCCAGTAGGCGCGTTCGGCGACGAGTTTGCCGGGGTCGTCGTCGCTGAAGATGTAGAGCGCGGCGATTTCGAAGCGAACCGGATGACCCTGTGGGGCAATGCCGGCAAACTCGCCCTGATGTGTTCCTGTGACGGTCAATTCTCGCCAGGAGTAGCCGGGGAGATCGTATTCACCGGTGACGGTGATGACGAAGTCAGGTAACGCGACGGCGAGCGCCTCGTAAAAGTCCTGCACACCCCGGATGCCTTCGTAGTGGGCGCTCATCGGGATGACATCGTAGAAGGCACGCTCGTCACGCAGGAAGGTGTCGTAGACCTTCTCCCACTCCTTGGCGTTCTCCTGACGGATATGCTCCTCGATTGTCGCGCGCTGCAGTGCGACCCGACCCTCGATGGTGACAACAGTCATGGCGGGGATTTCCTTTCGGGTTCGTATTGAGACTTGTTCGTCTTAGTTTCTGACGGTCGCATGTCTCAGGTATGAAGACGGTCTCGCCACCGTAGGTCTTTTCGGCGAGTAGGAACAGCGCGGCGGGTGGCCCCACGCCGGAGACGTTGTTGGGGTGCCGGGCCCGCATACAAAGCGCGGCCTCGCGGTCAGTGCACGGCAGCGGTGGCAGGGGAAAGGGTGCCGACGAATTCGACGAGTTCGGCGGCGAAGCGTGCGGGGTCTTCCGCGAACGGGATGTGCCCGACGCCGGGATATGCGGTCGTTGTCGCCGCGGCGATGATGGTGTCCAACTCGGCGAAGGCTGCCGGGGCGATGACGGTGTCGTCGCTGCCGTAGACGACACGGGTGGGGATGGTCAGTTCGGCGAGTGCGTCATCGCCGTCGCTGACGCGCCCGAGGATTGCGGCACGTACCCGCGGCGGTACCGAAAGGGCGGCGCCGAGCAATCGTTCGCGCGCGGCTTGGTCCCAGTCCCCGGCGCGGAGCAAATCGACGAACGCGCTCACCGCGGCGACCCCTTCGTCGAGGTCGGTCGATGTCAGTCCGCCAGCTGTCGCGAGAAAATCCGGTCCCAACAGGGCCAGGGCGTCCGCGCTACCGATCTTGCGTAACGGGGAGGCCAGAACCAGTCCGGACAGACCGGACTGCCCGTAGGCGCGTAGAAAGTCGGTGGCGACCAGACCGCCGTAGGACCATGCAACCAGAACCACCGGCCCCGGCCCGGCGAGCGAGATCACCGCTTCGAGGTCCTCGGCCCACGTGCGGCTAAGCGAGTAGGTGTCGTCGTCGGGCGCATCTGAGTGGCCGTGTCCACGAAGGTCGGGCGCCAGGATTCGGAACGAATTCTGGATCCGCGCAACGAGGGGATCCCACACGCCCGCGTTCAGTGACAGGCCATGGACCAGCACGACGGTGGGCGCCTGCTCCGGGCCGTGCTCGAGGACTCGCAGTCGTGCCCCCGCAGCCCCGGTGACGAAGTGCTCTCTCAACGGATTCCACCTTGAACTAGAATGTGACCGGCACCACAACGGTGCTCGTTGTGAAGATTCACCTCAATGCCACCTAGGTGGTATTGACAATCTCGGAGGCGCACGGAATAATAATTTTTTCGGAATTAGCACTGTTCTGGACGCACCTTTACTGGAGGCCGTCGTGGAACTGAAAGCTGCGGACTACCGCCGCGCCCTCGCGATGATCAACCACTGTGTCGGCGCGACCGAGTCACCGTACTTCCGCAGCGCTGTTCTCGACGCGCTCTCGACGCATCTTGGCTACGAGCACCTCACCTTCTTCCTTGGCCGCCACCCGTCACTGCAGCTGGAATTGAGCGAGCCCCGCACCCATGGCATCGTTCCCGAGCTCATGGCGCGCTACCTGGATAGTTATGCTGGCCGAGATGTCTTCGCACACAAACTCGCTCGTGAAATGATGCAGGAATACGGGCAAGCCGTGCTCCCGCAACTAGCGGAGCTAGCCCTCAGTAACGACAGATGCGGAGAATTCCTCAAGGATTTCTTACCGGGAAACGACATCAGTGACAAGATCCTCCTCTGGCTGGATACCTCACTACCCGTTCACGGTTATATCGGAGTCGTCGCGACAGGCGGACACACCTTCAACTGCGGAGACCACGAACTCCTGCGGGAACTTCGGCCGGCGTTGTCGCACCTGCTGCGCAGCCACCTCGAACATCAGGCCGCGCCCGTGGGAATGACCTTGTCGATCCGTGAGCACGAAATCGCCCGCTACGTCGCCGATGGATGGCCCAACAGATTGATCGCCCGGGAACTCGGGATCTCGGAGTGGACCGTCAAACGCCACATCACCCACGTGCTCGCCAAGTGCGGAGCGCGGTCACGCACCGAGTTGGCCATCATGTGGTGGCCCGGCAAACGCGGAACCTACGCCACGGAGCTCTCCTGACCGAAGATTGGACGCCCCAGGTCGCGCTTCCGGGCGCCCGTACCGTCGACGTCCCCGCCGTCCACCCCGAAGCCGGCGGGTCTGGCCACCCCGATCCGCTAGATCAACAGGAATCGGCGTGAATAGCCCAGGCTAGGAGTTGCCGCCGACGGGTTGGGTGCGGTTGAGGAATCGTTGGGCGGTAGCGCGGACGTGCTCACCGCTGAACAGGGCGCGCACAGCACGGCGTTCGCGGTGGAGCTGCTCGGGCAGGGTGGCCGCGGACGACCCGTCGTGCAGTGCCCGGGTGGCGACAACGGCCGCGGGGCCCAGGCTCGCCAGGCGGGCTGCCACGGCCCGGACCTGTGCGGTCAGCTGGTCGTCGTCGACGCACTGCCAGATCAGGCCCCACTCCTGTGCCTGTTCCGCCGAGACGCGCTCACCGAGCAGACTCATGCCGAGGGTCCGCGCCCGGCCGATGGACCGGCTCAATGCCCAGGAAATGCCCAGGTCCGGCACGATTCCCAGCTGGGTCACGTGCGGGATGGAGAACGAAGCCGATCGCGCCGCGATCGTGACGTCGGCCAGCAGGGCCAGCCCCAGGCCGCCGCCTGCGCACGGGCCGTTCACCGCCGCGACGATGGGCACGGGCGAGGTGACGATCGCTTCGCACATCGGCGTGAGCACATCCTCCATGCGGTCGGCGATGGCCCGGGGGAGTGCCCCGTCCTCCAGCTCGGGGGCGACCAGGTCGGCGAAGTCGGCGCCGGCGCAGAAGCCCCGGCCCGCACCCGTGATCGTCACGGCCCGAACGCCGGCGTCCGCCCCCAGTTCCTGGATCGCCACCCGGAGCCGGTCCATCAGCTCCCAGCTCAGGGCGTTGAGGACTTCGGGACGATCAAGGGTGATCGCCCCGATGTCGTTGTCGCGTTCGACCCGGAGCACCGGCGCCTCACATGCTGAAGCCGCCGCCGCAGACGACGGTCTGGCCGCTGATGTAGTCGGACTCGGGCGTGCACAGCAGGTAGACCGCGCCCGCCGCCTCGGCCGGGGTGCCGCCGCGGCCGAGGGGGATCATGCGTTCCATGGCGGAGAGCAGGTCGGTGTTGACGCCGACCTTGATCGCCTTGCCCTGGACGTCGATGGTGCCGTCCGCGTCGGCGGGAGTCTCGGTGAGCCGGGTCTTGATCAGTCCGAACGCGACGGTGTTGACGGTGACGTTGTAGCGGCCCCATTCCTTGGCCAGGGTCTTGGTCAGGCCGGTGACGCCCGCCTTGGCGGCGGCGTAGTTGACCTGGCCGACGTTGCCGCCCAGCCCGGCGATGGAGGAGATGTTGACGACCTTGCGGCAGGGGACGGGCTCACCGGCTTCCTTGGCCTGCTTCACGGCGGCGGAGATGACCGGCTGGGCGGCGCGCAGGATCCGGAAGGGCGCCTTGAGGTGGACGTCGAGGATGGCGTCCCACTGCTCGTCGGTCATCTTCTGGATGACGGTGTCCCAGGTGTAGCCGGCGTTGTTGACGATGATGTCCAGCCCGCCGAAGGCATCCACCGCGGTGGCCACGAACCGTTCGGCGAACCCCTCCTCGGTCACCGAGCCGACGCAGGCGACGGCCTTGCCGCCTTGGGCTTCGATGGCGGCGACGGTGTCCTTGGCGGGTTCGGCGTCCAGGTCGTTGACCACCACGGCCGTGCCCTCACGGGCGAGCTTGAGTGCGATTTCGCGGCCGATGCCGCGGCCGGAGCCGGAAACGATGGCGACCTTGCTGTCCAGGTTTCCCACGGGTCGAATTCCTTTCAGACTGTGCTCAGTTGACGGCGACGACTGCGTCGCCGGTGAGGGTCACGGTGCCGTCGGCGAGGGTGACGGCGAGCTCGAGCGTGGCCAGCCCGTCCTCGACGGACACCACGCGGCCGGTGCAGGTCGGTCGCGCGTGCACCGGGGTGATGGCGGCGAACCGGACGCGGTAGGTCCGGATCTGCTCCTGAAGTACCCAGTTGGTGAGCAGGCGGCCGAGGTAGGCCATGGACAACATGCCGTGGGCGAACACGTCGTCCAGCCCGACGGACTTGGCGACGTCAACGTCGATATGTATCGGGTTGTGGTCACCGGAGGCGCCCGCGAACAGCGCCAGCGTGGTGCGAGTGATCGGCGGCAGCTCCAGGGGCGGCAGCTCCGTGCCTGCTTCGACCTTCTCCAATGTGGTCACTGCGCCACCTCCGGGTTCTGCACGATGATCACCGAGGCGAGGTCGGCCACCGCGGTGCCGTCGGCCTGGGACACCGCGGTCTGTTTGACAATGAACTCCAGCGCGCCGCGCTTCTTGCTGTAGACGTCGGCGATGCGCGGCTTGGCGATCAGCGTGTCGCCGGCGTGGGCGACCGCGTGATAGGTGAAGGACTGCTCGCCGTGCAGGATCCGCCGCAGGTCCACACCGGCGTCGGCCAGCCACGCGAACGGGTCGGGTTGCTCGAGCTCGATGCCGAACAGGAAGGTCGGCGGCACGGGCAGCTCCGGGTGCCCGGCGGCCTTCGCCGCGTCGACGTCGGAGTAGACCGGGTCGGTCTCGCCGATGGCCTTGGCGAAGAACCGCAGCCGACCGGCGTCCACGGTCAGCTCGACGGGCGCCAGTTCGGTGCCGATCGCGCTGGGGTCGACGGCCATGCTCAGCTCACCTTCTCGTAGAGGGTCACCACGGCGGCGCCGCCGAGGCCGATGTTGTGCTGCAGTGCGAGATTCACGCCCTCGACCTGGCGGGCGTCGGCCTCGCCGCGCAGCTGCCAGACCAGCTCGGCGCACTGCGCCAGCCCGGTCGCGCCCAGTGGGTGGCCCTTGGACAGCAGGCCTCCGGACGGGTTGGTGACGACCCGACCGCCGTAGGTGTTGTCGCCGTCGGCGATGAACTTCTCCGCCGTGCCCTCCGGGGTGAGTCCCAGCGCCTCGTAGGACAGCAGCTCGTTGGCGGTGAAGCAGTCGTGCAGCTCGACCACCCGGATGTCCTCCGGGGACACCCCGGACGCCTCGTAGACCTGCTCCGCCGCGGTTTTGGCCATGTCGTAGCCGACCAGCTTGGTTATGTCCTTGGCCTCGAAGGTCGACGGGAAGTCCGTGGTCATCGCCTGCGCGGCGATCCGCACGTCGGTGCGCAGCCCGTGCCTGCGGGCGAACTCCTCGCTGGCGATCACGGCGGCCGCCGCACCGCAGGTCGGCGGGCAGCACTGCAGCCTGGTTAACGGGCCGAAGATGTGCGGCGAGGCCAGTACCTCCGCGACCGTCACCGGGTCGCGGAACACCGCGTACGGGTTGTTCGCCGCGTGCGCGCGGGACTTCACCGAGATCGCGGCGAACGTCTCCGCCTTGGTGCCGTACTTCTCCGCGTAGCTCGCGCCGGCGCCGCCGAAATACCAC
>NZ_CAAAFT010000244.1:0-20125 GCF_900634765.1 Candidatus Protofrankia californiensis
AGTGGTAGCTGCGGTGGTGGACTTCGCCAACGCAACAGTGCCACCGGGGCTCCACCAACCGATCTACCCACCCTGACCCTTTTCAGACACCCTCTAGGTCAGATGCAGTAGAGGCGCTCCGCGTTGGTTTGGAATAGCTTGACCCGCTCCTCGTGGATGAAATCTTTGGTGATGGCATCGAATGCTGCGTAGAGCTGGCCGAAGGTGGTGAAGAGGCCTTCGACAGGGAAGTTGCTAGCGAACATGGCCCTGTCGATACCGAAGTGCTCGATGGCTGTCAGGACGAGCGGTCTGATGGAGTCTGCCGACCAGTCGGGGTTCGCGAGGCCGAGTCCAGAGATTTTGATTGCGACGTTCGGGGCCTCGGCGATGCGGGCCAGGCTTGAGCTCCACGCGATGATCGCCTGTGGATCGCGGTGGATCGGCATCCCGGTGTGATTGATGATGATCTGTACCGACGGATACTTGGCGGCGACGGCCATCAGCTGGTCCATCTGGTGGTGGTAGAGCTGCGCGTCGAAGCTCAGTCCGAAGCATTCGAGGAGAGCGAAGCCCGACAGCCAGTCCTCGTTGGTCAGATAGTCCGGACGGTCGCTGAATCGGAGGGTCGGCTCATCGTCCCAGTTAACGATATGCCGGATGCCTCGAACGAAGCCGTGTGCCGCGTGGGCGGCGAGGATGTCGCCGACGTGTGGAGAGGCGAGGTTCGCGAACGCGACCGCAGCCGTCGGGAACCCGTTTCGCGCGATCCGCTCGGCAAGCCACTTGGTTTCGCCGACCGGGTCCGAAGGATCCCAGTTCGCCTGGATGTGGACGGCCTTTTTGATCGTCAGGTTTCCCGCCGCTCGGCGGTAGTCCGGCTCGAGAAAGACGTGGCGGAGCTCGGAGTCTCTTCCGCCGAAGATGTTGGGCCGCGTGGCGTCGACAGCAAGCCAGGGGTAGGGGTTGTTGTGGAAGTCGATGAGATGGAAGTGGGGGTCGACGATGTCTATCCCGTCAAGCATCGCGGTATCAGATGATGAAGCCGCCGCCGCAGACGAGGGTCTGCGCGCTGACGTAGTCGGACTCGGGGATGCAGAACAGATAGACGGCGCCGGCAGCTTCGATGGGGGTGCCGGCGCGTCCCAGCGGGATCATCGCTTCCATGGCCTCGAGAAGCTGTGGGTTGACGCCGACCTTGATTTCGCAGCCCTGCACGTCGATGGTACTGCTGTCGCCCGCTGGTGCGTCGGTGAGCCGGGTCTTGATCAGGCCGAAGGCGACGGTGTTGACGGTGACGTTGTAGCGTCCCCACTCCTTGGCCAGCGCCTTGGTGAGGCCGGTGACACCGGCCTTGGCGGCGGCATAGTTCGTTTGGCCGACATTGCCGCCGAGGCCCGCGATCGAGGAGATGTTGACGACTTTGCGACACAGCACCGGCTCGCCGGTTTCCCTGGCCTTCTTCACCGCGCTGGCGATGATCGGCTGGGCGGCGCGGAGGATGCGGAACGGTGCCTTGAGATGTACGTCGAGAATCGCGTCCCACTGCTCGTCGCTCATCTTTTGGATCACGGAGTCCGTGGTGTAGCCAGCGTTGTTGACGATGATGTCGAGGCCGCCGAAGGTGTCGAGGGCGGTCTGGACGAAGCGTTCGGCGAAGCCGTCGTCGGTGACGCTTCCGGGGCAGGACATGACCTTGCCGTCGCGGGCCTCGATGTCCGCGACGGTCTGCTTGGCGGGGGCCTCGTCGATGTCGTTCACGACGACGGCGGCGCCGTCGGCGGCGAGCTTGAGGGCGATCTCCCGTCCGATGCCGCGGCCGGAGCCGGTGACGATGGCAACCTTGTTGTCAAGCTTTCCCATGAGCGTTCCTTTTCCGTCGCAGGGGGATGTGTGTCGGTCGAGCGCGATGGCGGCGTGACCGGCGAGGGTGGTTGTGCCGTCGGCCAGGGTGACAGCGAGTTCGACGGTGGCCAGGCCGTTCTCGATCGCCGTGACTTTGCCGGTGCAGGTCGGCGTGCCGTGGACGGGGGTGATGGCGGTGAACCGCACGCTGTAGGACCGGATCCTCTGCTGGGGCACCCACGAGGTGAGGAGTCGTCCGAGGTAGGCCATCGACAGCATGCCGTGGGCGAACACGTCGTCGAATCCAGCCAAGCGGGCCACGTCGAGGTCGAGGTGGCCCGGGTTATGGTCGCCGCTGGCGCCCGCGAAGAGCGCCAGGGTGGTGCGGGAGATCGGTGGAAGCTTTAGCGCCGGGAGCTCGGCGCCAACGGTGAAGTCCTGAGGGTTCACTGGGCCCCCTCAGGGTTGCGGACGACGAGGGTGGTCCGTAATTCCGCCACCAGCTCGTCATCGCGGGTGACATCGGCCTGCTTGATCAGGAACTCGAGTGTGCCGCCACGTTTGGCGAAGACGTCGACGATGCGGTCCTGTAGGGAGAGTCGGTCTCCCGCGTAGGCGAGTCGTTGGTAGGCGAAGGACTGCTCGCCGTGGAGTACGTGCCTGAGGTCGATTCCGAGCTGGTCGAGGTAGCGGAATGGGCCGGGTGCCTCGAGGCTCAGGCTGAAGAAGAAAGTTGGTGGGACGGGCAGATCGCGATGGTCGGCGGCTCGGGCGGCGTCGACGTCGACATACACCGGGTCGGTCTCCCCGATTGATTTCGCGAAGAAGCGGAGCCGTCCGCGTTCCACGTCGACGGTGAGCGGATCGAACTGGAGTGCCTTGGCCGTGTCCACATCGATCGGCACGGCTTAGCTCGCCTTCTCGTAGAGGGTAACGATGGCCGCGCCGCCGAGTCCGATGTTGTGCTGGAGCGCGAGCGCGGCCCCGTCGACCTGGCGACCGCCCGCGTCACCTCGGAGCTGCCAAGTGAGCTCGGCACACTGGGCCAGCCCGGTTGCCCCGAGCGGGTGTCCCTTGGAGAGCAGGCCGCCGGACGGGTTGGTGACGACGCGGCCACCGTAGGTGTTGTCGCCCTCGGCGACTAACTTCTCCGCGGTCCCTTCGGGCGTAAGGCCGAGCGCCTCGTAGCTGAGTAGCTCGTTGGTGGTGAAGCAGTCGTGCAGTTCCACAACTCGGATGTCCCGCGGGTCCACCCTGGCTGTTTCGTACACCTGGTGCGCCGCGGTCTTGGCCATGTCGTAGCCGACGAGACGCGGCATATCCCCGTCGAGGCTCGACGGGGTGTCGGTCGTTAGCGCTTGTGCCACGATCACGACGTCGGTGCGCAGACCGTGCCTACGGGCGAAGCCCTCGCTGGTAATCACCGCGGCCGCGGCGCCACAGGTCGGTGGACAGCACTGCAGCCGGGTCAACGGGCCGTAGATTTGCGGGGAGGCGAGCACTTCCTCGACGGTGACGGCATCGCGGAACACCGCAAAAGGATTGTTGGCTGCATGCTTGCGGGCTTTCACCGTGATCTGGGCGAACGTCTCGGGCTTCGTGCCGTACTTTTCGGCGTAGGCGCCGGCACCGCCGAAGAGCTGCACGGCGAAGGGTACATCGCTTTCACCCTGAGCCTTGCGTGCGACATCCATGAAGTCCGCGAAGGGGCTGGGGCGGTCCGTCCACTTCATGGTGAGTGCGCCGCGCTCCATCTGCTCGAAGCCGAGCGCGAGCACGCACTCGGCCGCACCGCTGGCGACCGCTTGCCGGGCGAGCCAAAGGGCCGACGATCCTGTGGAGCAGTTGTTGTTGACGTTGACGACCGGTATACCGGTCATACCGACGCCGTAGAGCGCCTTCTGCCCGCTCGTGGAGTCGCCGTATACGTAGCCGGCATACGCCTGCTGAATCTGCTCGAGCGTCCCACCCGCGTCGGCGAGCGCGGCGCGACGCGAATCGCGGCACCCGCCATGACGTCGTAGGACTCGCTCCTGCTCGGCGTCGTGAACGACACCATTCCCACGCCTGCAACCTGCACCCGGGCCACGGTCTCCTCTTTCGTTCTCGGTCGTAGACAGTCGGTCAAGGACGGTTGGCGGTCTTACACCGGCTATGGCGGCCGTAGCTGCGTTGCGTCTCCTCGCGGACTCGCGCGTTCGTTTGGCGAGCTGGTCGAGGAACGCGTTCATGTGGCGCTCCGTGAGCGCACCGCGTGCGGGATCCGGGTCTGACGTACGCCGCGAAGAACCTGCGATGAGGCTTATTCAGAACTCCCAGCACAGATGATCTAGATCATGCATCGTCACTGGTCAGGGCACTTCTAAAGATCTTGATCGAGGAGTTTTGAATAACCCTCGATGCATGCCTGATGGGCCAACGCAGATCGTCGGTTCTTGTGTCGTCGTCACGGATCAATGACGCGGTTCGCTGGCCATACTGGGATAGCGGTTGTCCTCTCGTAGCCCACCTCCGGGGCTGCTCAATGTTGGCCCGGTTGGAATCATGGCGTGTCCTATGCGGTTAGTTGCATTCGGTCGATCGACATGACCCCATCGCGAGTCCCCCTGCGGGCTTTGCGGGAAGATCGGTAGAGATAAATCGTCGGGCTCGGTTCAGAACTCGCCCGAAAAGCGGGCGCGCCGGGTGGGCACATGCTCGCTCGGGATCCCGTTCTCTGGTGGCCGGTAGCCGCGAAGAACCCGTTTCGCGACGGCCTCGCGGTGCACCTCGTCGGGGCCGTCATAGATTCGGGCCGCCCGTGCGCGCCGGTACATCAGCTCCAGCGGCAGATCGGAGGAGTAGCCGAGCGACCCATGCGCCTGGAGCGCCCGGTCGATCACGTCATGCAGGACTTTGGCGCCCCAGTACTTGATCGCGCTGATCTGCGTGCGGGCCGCGTCGACGCCGTGTGTGTCGATCGTCCACGCCGCTTCCAAAGTGAGCAGCCGCAGTGCGTTCAATTCGGTCCAGGAGTCGGCGATCCATGTGCGCACGGTCTGCTTCTCGGCGAGCACCGAGCCGTGCAAGTACCGGTACAACGCCCTCTCACACAGCATGTCCAATGCCCGCTGGGCTTGACCGAGCCAGCGCATGCAGTGCTGGATCCGGCCCGGGCCTAGGCGGCTCTGGGCGATGGCGAACCCCGCTCCCCGCCCGCCGAGCATGGCTTCCTGAGGCACCCGCACGTCGACGAGTTCCACTTCGGCGTGGTTGTCGAGGCGGCCGTATCGGGGGTGGGGGTCCTCGATCGACCCCAATTCGCGGAGCACGGTCAGGCCCGACGTCGCAGCGGGGACGACGAACTGCGAGGCCCGCCTGTGAGGCGGAGCGTCAGGGTCGGTCACGGTCATGACGATGATGAAGTCGGCCACCGACGCGTTGGTGATGAACCACTTCCGTCCATTGAGGACCCACGTGGTTCCGTCCTGTGTCGCGGTGGTCGCCAGCAGGGTAGGGTCAGCGCCTGCCCCCGGTTCGGTCATGGCGTAGGCAGAGAGTAGGTCGCCTGCGAGGAGCGGATGCAGCCAACGGCGATGCTGGTCGGGGGAACCGAACCTCGCCAGGATCTCGCTGTTCCCGGCGTCGGGCGGCTGATTACCGAAGACGTACGGAGCCAAATGCGAACGACCGATGATCTCGTTCATCAGCCCGAGTTTGACCTGGCCGAACCCCTGGCCACCGAGCTCGGGGTCGAGGTGGGCCGCCCACAGGCCGCGCTCCTTCACCTCGGCCTGCAACGGCTTGATGGCAGTCCGCAGCTCTGCGTCGTCGAGGTCGAGTGTCTCCAACGGACAGACCCGGTCGGTCACGAAGGCCCGCATCCAGTCCAGCTGCCTGCCGAATTCCGGCTCTGTCGAAAACTGCCAGCTCATGCGCCCAGCCGCTCCTTCACCTTGAACTCCTGCACCTTCCCCGACGTCGTCCGCGGCAGCGGGTCGTGGGCGAAGGTGAATCTCCGCGGGATCTTGTAGTTGGCCAGCTGCTGCTTGAGATAGTCCGTCAGCTCGTCCTCGCCGAGATCGTTGCCGGGATGCAGGACGACCAGCGTGCTGCCGATCTCGCCCCACTGCGTGTCCGGCACGCCCACCACCGCCGCTTCCAGGACAGTGGGGTGCTGGGCGATGACCCGCTCGACCTCGGCGGGGTACACGTTCAGCCCGCCCGTGATGATCATGTCCTTCGATCGGCCGGAGACGTAGACGAAGCCGTCCTCGTCGACGTGCGCGAGGTCGCCGGTGTGCAGCCAGCCGCCGACCAAGGTGCTCGCCGTGGCCTCGGGCTTGCCGTAGTAGCCGAGCATGCTGGCCGGCGAGCGGCAGATGATTTCGCCCACCTCACCGGGCGGGGTGTCCTGGCCCTTCTCGTCGACGACCCGGATCTCGGCGGCGCTGCAGGCCCGGCCCCCGCGGAGCCCGCTTTCGTGGTCGAGTGGGCAGCGTCGAGATAGAGCATCATCGTCGGGAACTCGCTCATCCCGTACACTTGGAGCAAGGTGCAGGACGGGAGTTTGCGTTGAGCCTCCTCGATCGCGGTCACCGGCGCCGGCTCGCCGCCGCTGCAGATGATGCGCAGCGAGCTGAGGTCGTGCTTCTCGAACCCGGAATCGGCCAGGACCCGCTTGAGTACCGTCGGCACCAGAAGGACCGAGGTGACCCGGTGCTCCTCGACGGTGGCGAGGAACCGGCCCGGATCGAAGGAGGTGCTCGGCGAAAGGATGAGTCGGCCGCCGTGCCACAGGGTGGCCAGCGCGAGGTCATGGAATCCGGCCGCCCAGCACAGGGCCGGCACCACGAGTAACACCTCGTCGGCGGTGATGCCGTAGTCGACGATCTGGTGGAAGGAGTTCCACAGGACTGTGGAGTGCGTGTGCATCGCACCCTTCGGCACACCGGTGGTGCCAGAGGTGTATTGCAGCAGGAACAGATCATTCGATCGGACTTCGTGGTCCGGCAAGGCCGTGACGTCGGCGCCGTCGATCAGCCGCTCATAGCGCAACCCGTCGCCGGATGTCTCGATGCCGATGTAACGACGGGTGTCCCCGTCCACGCGCAGGCCGTCCACCGTGGCTCCCAGGGCCTGCTCGTACACCAGCCAGGTCGCGTCGCAGTCGTCGAGGATGTAACGGACCTCCTGCGCCTTCAACAGGTAGTTGATCGGCACGACGACGCCACCGAGCTTGGCGACCGTGAAGAACACCTCCGCCCCCTCGATCCTGTTGTACAGCAGGACGCCGACGCGGTCTCCTTTCGCGAAGCCCTGCGCCGCCAGAGCCAACGCCAACCGGTCCGAGCGCTCATCCAGCTCGTCGTAGGTGACGTCACGACCCTCGAACGTGATCGCCACCCGCCGAGCGTTGACCCGGCCGGCGGTCCGGGTCTTGCGCAGGAGCTCGGGAACCGTGTAACTGTCCATTGTGGTCCTCCTCGAGGGTGGGGATGGAAGTCAATCGAGGCGCTTGCCTTCGAGCTCCGCGTCGGCGCGCAGGACCTCACGGATCTCGGGCAGAAGGCCGGCATGGTCGCCGGTCCGCCACAGGTAGTCGATCAGCTGCTCGATCCCGGCGAGCAGCGTTTCCCTGCGTGCCGCGGGAAGCAGCGTGGCCGGTTCGAGCAGGGCGGCCCGCTCGTGGTCCAACCTCGCCCGCCACTGGGCCGCCGCCGACTCCAGCGACGCGAGTGAGTCTGCGATCCAGCTTTCATCGGGACGCACCTGGCCGGCGAGCTCCTTGAGGATGCCCATGGCGGCGATCACCGACGACCGGGCGCGGTCGTCGTCGAGCGCGGGCAGCACCCGGTGCGCCAGGTCGGCGCGGACGGCGACGAGCAGCCGCTGCGGGCTGATCACGACGCCACCAGCAGGTCGGCGACCATCCTGCGCATGGTCGGCATCGCCGAATGCATGCGGGCCAACCGCAGGTCGTCGGTGAACTCCAGCTCGAAGTTGCGGCCCGCCTCGAGCCACATCACGGCGTGCCGGACCTGGTGATAGACGATCCAGAAGCGCAGTGCGGCTCGATCGACCTCCTGGCCGCGACAGCGTTCGTACCGCCGCAGGAACGACTCTTGCGGCAGCAGCATGCACACCCGGTCACTGCCCATCCGGTTGGACGGGCAGCAGACCCAGCCCACGTCGGAGAGCGGATCGCCGAGCGCCGCGAACTCCCAGTCCAGCACCGCTGTGATCGCGTCCCCGGCGAAGAGCATGTTGCCCGTTCGGTAGTCGCCATGCACGAGCGAGACGTCGGCGTGGTCCGGGATGTGCGCCCGCAACCAGCACAGCCCATCGGCGAGCACGGGCTCCGGTCCGCCACGTACCCGGCTGAGGTAATCCGCCAGCTCGTCGACCCGCCGGACCGCGAAGGTCCTGCCCAGGTCACCGAGGAACCCCAGTCCGTCCGCCTGCCAGTCGAGACCGTGGATCTCGGCCAGCACGCGGCAGAACTGCTCTCCGATCGGTCCTTTGCCGGCCTCGGCGAGGAAGCGCCGGCCCTCGGGCGACCACGGAACGACGGCGGTCCCCGGCATCCGGCTCACCACGGAGTACGGGCCGCCGAACAGCTCCGGGGACGCTTCGAACCACAGGGGTCGCGGCACCGGCAGCTCCGCCCCGGCTAGGACGGTGAGCAGCCGGTGCAGCCGCTCCGGCGCCACCTCGTGCCGGGCGACCGCGCCCGGCCGGAACAGGCGAACCACGAGCGTCAGCTCCTCGCCTCCGGAGTCGAAGGTGAGCAGGCCCGTCTCGTCGGAAAGTCCCTCCCCGGCCAGTCGTCTCCCGAGCAGGTGGACGGAATGGCCGAGGCGTGCGGCGAAGTCTCGTTCGACCTGATCGGCAGGTGCGTCCAGGATCGTCATGGTCAGAAGATTTCCGCGTACATGATCTTCTCCTGGGTTGCCTGCTCGCGGCTGAACTCCGCGACGACCCGGCCGAGCCGGGCGGCCAGGATACGGTCGGAGACGGCGAGGATCTTGCACAGCGTGGACTTCCCGGCACCGTTCTCCCCGACCAGCTCACGCACCTCACCGGCACGCAGGTCAAAGTCGACGTCCCCGATCGCATGCACCCCGCGGTACGTCTTCGTCACCTTCGCCATCTCGACGAGCAGAGTCTGCTCGGACGCCGGATCGATCTCCAGGTGTTCCAGAATGGACTGGCTCATCACGCCTCCCCTGCTTCCATTCGCTTTGAAATAGGCCACAATTCCGCCGTTAGTGGCGGCCAGCATTGCTCCAACCATCACTCGTCAACAAGAGTTGTCTGACTCGCGGGCGCAGCCAGCGACCCGGCGAGCCGCAGCGATTCGAGAACCTCGTCCTCGTCAATGCGGAATGGGATGAGGTGCAGGATCGGCGTGCCCGGATAGTCGTCGAAGCGTCGCAACTGGTCGCGGCATTCAGTCACGGTCCCGGCGATGGCGAAACGTTCGACCATCTCATCGGTGACCCGCGCTTCCGCGGCGTCGGTTTTGCGATCATGGACGAGTTCGGCGATCTCGCTCACCACCTGGCCGAAGCCCTCGGCCTCGTAGATTTGGCGGTAGTGCGGGTACTGGGTCAGGTAGACAAGACTGCGCCGAGCCAGTGCGCGGGCGCGGGCGGGATCAGCCGACACACAGCAGGTGAGGTAGAACCAGACCTCCAGATCGGCGAACGTGCGCCCGGATCGCGCCGCGCCCGAGGACAACCGCTTCAGCGTCCGTTCCATCGATGCAGGCGAGTGCAGTGCGCCGACGATCACGCCGTCGGCGACCTCACCCGCCAACTCCAGCATCCGCGGCCCGACCGCAGCGAGGTGGACGGGCACCTGCACTGGTTCCGAAGCGAAGGACAACGAGTACTTCCGCACCCGAAAGATCTCGCCGTCGTAGCTGAACGGCCCGGTCGCGGGTGAGGCGAGCACCCCGCGCACCACGTCGATGAACTCCCGGGCCCGACGTAGCGGCCGTTCGAACGGCACCCCGAACCACCGCTCGACGACGAAGGATGCACCGAGCCCGAAGCCCAGGCTCAATCGGCCGCGTCCCAGCTCGTCGAGCTGAGCCGCCTGCTGGGCGGCGACAACCGGGTTGACGGGAAACATCTGTGACACGGCCGTACCGACCCCGATGCGGCGGGTGCCGGCCAGCGCGGCGGCGAGCGGAACGACGGGCTCCCGCCAGGCCTCCCCGAAGAACACTCGGTCGAATCCGGCGTCTTCGAAGGTTCGGACCAGTGCGACCTGCTCGGCTATCGGGGTCCGACTGAGGATCAGAGAGGCTGCCAGGCGACGATCAGCCATGTTGATGCACCTCGCTCGCGCGGCGATCCCAAACCTCCGCGATGCCGGCGCTGATCTCGGCGACGACAGACCGCCGGTCGATCTTGCCGTTGGCGAGCTTCGGCAGTGGATCCCGGCGCAGGTGCACATAACGCGGTACCTTCCACGCCGACAGCCGGTCGGCGCACCAGTTCACCACGTCCGCTTCGGACACCTCCCGCCCCGGCCGGGCGACCACGACGGCGCAGACCTCCTCGGTGTAGATGGGGTCCTCGACGCCGCATACCAGGCACTCCTCGACCTCGGGGTGGGCCATAACCGTGAACTCGACCTCTTCCCCGGCGATGTTTTCCCCAGCACGTTTGATCACGTTCTTGAGCCGGCCGTGGAAGTAGGCGTTCCCGTCCTCGTCGAGACGGCACAGATCGCCGGAGTGCACCCAGCCATCGCGCAGGGTGGCTGCCGTATTCACCTCGTCTCGGTAGTACTCGATCATCTGGTCGGGATGGCGAAAGCACAGCTCCCCGAGCTCGCCAGCCGGGAGCCGCTCGCCATCCGGTCCGCAGACCTTGATCTGGGCGTCGTCCGGCATCGGGCGGCCGATCAGCTCCGGCGCGTAAGAGGTCCGGCCCGGTGTGGTGAAGGTCCCCATCCCAGAGGTCTCGGTCATCGCCCACGTGGTGCACACGTCAACGCCGAACCGTTCGCAGAACTCCTCGGGGCGGACATGGGAGAACACGATCCGCAGTGGGTTGTCCCGATCCCTGGCGTCCGGGGCGGCGGTCATCAGGATCGACAGCTGTGCAGGAATCAGCAGCGCGATGGTGCCACCGGCGCTGTGGATCTGGTCCCAGAACGCCGAACGGCTGAACTGGGGCACGACGGTGAAAGCGCAACCAGCCGCGATGGCTGGCGCGAGCATCATGTGCGTCGCCGCCGTATGGAACAGTGGCATCGTCGAGAACACGTTGTCCGTCAGCCCGATACCAAGACGGTCGGCGATCGCACGCCCAGCCCGAGCGAAGCCCGCGGACGGCTGCACGACTCCCTTGGGTTGCCCTGTGCTTCCTGAGGTGTAGCGGATCGACATCGGGTCGCGCGGGCCGGTAGCGATGGACGGTGGCCGCTCCGTCTCGTCCGACTCGAGTTCACCGAGCGAACCGTCCCGGGCGTTGCCCACCGCCACCAGGGCGACTCCTGAGGGTGTGGCCCCACCGAGAGTCTGCATCCCTGCCGTGTCGACGACCAGATAGTCGGCCCGGGCGTGGTCAAGGACGTAGCCGATCTCGTCGAAGGTCGAGCCGGGTATCAAGGGCACGGTGATCGCACCGAGTTTCTGCGCGGCAAGCTCCAGCCGTAGCAGCGCGACGCCGTTCGGTAAGTGATAGGAGAGCAGGTGGCCTTCGCCGACGCCGAGATGGCGGAGACCGCCGGCTACGCGGTTAACCGACGCGTCGAACTGCCGGAAGCTGCTTCGGCCTGCGTCCGTCAGCAGGAACGTGCGGTCCGGGGTCGCGTCGACGCGCCCCTCCCAAAAGGACCGTACTGTCAGGCCTGTCGACATGCTCAATGCTCCTCACCAAACGTCGTGGGTGCCGGGCAGGTGGCGGGGAGACGCGTCCTGGCCGTGACGGGTCACGGCCAGGACGCGCGCTTAGGCCGCGGTGGCCGCCTTGAGGACCGGGGACCGGTACCCGGAGAAGCCTTCCGGGTAGACGTCAGCGGCGAGCAGACCAGCACACGACGGGCAGTAGAACTCCGAGATCATCACACGGGGGGGATCCACCCTCTCCCGGACGAACATGCCGAGCTCGGCAAAGCGCTCGGCCAGCGGCTGCTCGACGGACCGCGCGTGCTCGCGCCAGTTGTCCGCTGCGTCTCCAAGCCTGGCGCTGCAGTGAGCGCAGTGCCAGGTAAGGTGGTCGCCATCTCGGTCGTAGACGACCGAGATCCCGATGGACTCAGGATGCCGTTGCTCCTGCTCCGGTTCAGACCCGATCCGGCCCCGGCGGATAGCCCGCCGGCGCGCGACGGTCGCCGGCTCATCGAGACAGCCATCGGCGTCGAGGACGACACCATAGATCAGCTCAGCGTGCTCGGGGGTGACGTAACCGTCGCGCAGGTCCCGGACAACCGCGTCCGGTTCCCGTAGCAACGGGTCTCCCAGACCACCTCCACCGCCACACCGCATCCGCAGCACGTCGCCGCGGCCGAACTCGATGGCGCCGATATTCGAAGGCCGGACGGGCTGGTCTCCGGTGAGGGAGTCGTCCAGGACATTGTGCCCTTCCACCATCCGGGACGCTACGTTCGTGTTGTGGTAACTGCCCCACGTACCGGTCGCCGCTGGCATCCCGCCCCCCGCGCCTCGTGGCGGCATCTCCGCACACCCCAAAGTGATCGGGCCGGCGACTCGATCGGACCCGTGTAGCGCCCAGGCGAACTCCATCGACTGACCGCCGCGATGGAGACCCGGGCCCCCAGAGTTCGCATTGAGCTTGCGCCACAGGTACAGCGCGGGTTCCTTGCTCTCGTTGATCTCGACGCTCGGCAGCCCGAGACCGGGGCCGATGGTCATGCCGTAGAGATCAAGACCGTCGAACTGGGTCTGCGCGCCACCGCCGGCACCACCCACGGCGTCCATGAAGAAGATGACGGTGGGCGCGCCCCCGTGACCGGTCCCGGCCAGCGGAGCCAGCCCCGCGGCGTCCCAGGCCTGGCCGCCCACCCGGCCGCGCAGCTCGGCGTGCTCGCTCAACGAGAACGCCTGGTTGAGGACATCCTTCACCGTTTTCGTGATCCGGGTGCCGACTTGGGTGTGTGCCCCGGTCGTAGGCGCAGGAGGTAGCGCGTTGACGATGGTGCCCAACTCGGACTGGTCGACCGAGATAGGGCGCCAGATCCCCGCGTTGAACGGCACGTCCCCGTAACACAGGGTGGTCATGATCGTCGCCATGATCGAGCCGTGCACCAGGCCCGGCGTGCCGTTGACGAAAGCGTCGATCTGTGGGGCGCCGGTGAACGTGAAGTTCAGCTCCGAGTCAGCAACCTCGAGGCGACAGCCCACTTCGAGCAGCCGCCCCTGACCGTGCCCGTCGTACTCGACCCAGTCGGTGGTCTCGTAGACGCCGTCGGGGAGCTTCTCAATGCGACTCCGCAGCGCCGCATCGCTGAGTTGTTTGTTGATCTCGCAGTACTCCCGGAACGTGTGCAGGCCGAACCTGTCGATGGTGTCGGCCAGCTTCACCTGGCTCACGTTGTTGGATGCGATCATGCTGCGCAGGTCGTTGAGCACGAGTGTCGGGATCCGCACGTTCGCCGCGATGTAACGCTCCCACTCACTGTCGATCACTCCATCCCGAATGATCTTCGTGGGCGGGAAACGTAAACCCTCCTCCAAGATCGACCGGGCCGTCGGGGCAAAGCCCGAAATACCGGTGCCACCGGTGTCGAGCACGTGCACGTTGGAGAACGCCCAGGCAACGTGTTCGTTGCGGTAGAAGAGGGGGGTGATGATCGCGACATCGGCCTGGTGCATAGCGCCGCCGGTGAACGGGTCGTTCACGATCCACCCGTCGCCGGGACGGACCTCATCCTCACCGACCGTATCGATGATCGCGCGGGTCCCCATCAGCGATGAACCGGCGTGGAACAGGATCGTGGCCGACAGGCTCAGCTGCTCACCCTTGGTGTCGAGCAGAGAGGTGGCAAAATCCTGGACATCATAGATGACCGGCGATCCGGACGTCCTGGTGAGCGTAATCGCCATCTCATTCGTGATGGCGTCCAGCGCCCTGCGATGGATCTCGACGGCCACCGGGTCGTGGGTAACGGCAGTCATGCTCACACCTCTTCCATCGTAATGACGACGTTCATGTGCTCGTCGCGTTCAGCCCGAGCGCCCGGCGGTAGGTAGATCGTCGTGTCCACGGCCTCGACGAGCGCCGGACCGACGATCCGGCTGCCGGGGGTGAAGCGAGCCTCGTCGTAGATCGGCGCACTGCGGCGGGCGTTCACCGAGGGCAGATAGATCTCGCGCTCGCCCTTCGACATCTCGGCCAGCGATGTGGGGTTCAACGGCTGCGGTTCGATCGGAGGGTGCGGCATCGGCGCCGAGACCGTGACCGTGTAGTTGAGCATCTGCTGGGGCGAATCCGGCCACGCCGTGCCTGATCCGTAGGTCCGCTCGTAAACGCTGGTGAACGTGTTGTTCAGCTCTGCCACATCGGCGGCGGTGAGGTCGCGGTTAGGCAGGGAGACCGACAGGGCATGGACCTGGCCGGTGTATTGGAAATCCGCCGTCCGGACGATCTTTACCTCGTCGTCCGCGAAGCCCTCGCCGCGAAGCTCGCTGACCGCGCCGTCGATCAATTGCCGGGCAACGCCGTTGACCCGCTCGAGCTCACTATCGGAGTCGAGACCGGACTGGACGGTCTGGTCCGACCGCAGCAGGAAGTCCGACACCAGCAGCCCGCGCGCGCAGAACACCGAGCTGTTCCTCGGGATGACCACGGTGGTGATCCCGAGCGCACGGGCGATCTCGACAGCGAAGCCGGGCAACGTGCCGCCGTAGGCGAGGAACACGAAGTCGCGGGGGTCGTATCCCTTATTCACGCTGACCTCACGCACGGCGTTGGCCATATTGGTGACCACGAGGTCGTGCACAGCCGCTGCTGCTTCATCGAGGGTGAACCCGAGAGGGTCACCGAAGCGCGTTCGGATCGCCTTGGCGGAGGCCTCCGGGTCGAGTGTCACACGGCCGCCCAGGTAGTTTTTCGGGTCAATGAATCCCATCACGATCATCGCATCGGTTACCGTTGGTTCCGTGCCACCCTTGCCATAGGCGGCGGGGCCCGGGGTCGAGCTGGCGCTCTGCGGGCCAACCTGTGGAACCCCGCGCTCGCTGATCCAGGCAATACTGCCGCCGCCCGCGCCCACTGAGACCACGTCAACCAGCGGCAGTACAGTTCGGAAGCGACCGATCTGGATCGACTTCTCGACGTGTACTTCGTTGTCGTAGATCAGGCCGGTGTCGAAGCTCGTGCCACCCATGTCCCCGAGCAGCACCCGCTTGTACCCGAGCCGCGAGGACAGCTCATTCGCGCCCGCCGCGCCAGCCGCAGGGCCCGCCCCGAGCAGCGCGAGCGGGAACTGTAAAGCACGCTCGCCGCTGATGCCGCCACCGAGTCCCTGGAAGAAGGCCGCACTTCCGGCGAGACCGGCGTCGTGTAGCTTGGTGCTGAGCGTGTCGATGAAGTGCTCGGCGTGGTCGTACACGAACGCGTTGAGCACAGCGGTCATCCAGCGCGGGTACTCGCCGCGCACAGAGCTGACCTTGCTGGAGCTGGTGACGAAGAGGTCCGGGTAAAGCCGGTTGGCGATCTTCGCCGCGCGGTCCTCATGGGTGGAGTCAGCATAGCTTGACAGGAAGCAGATGGCGATGGCGCTGACGCCGTCCTCGTCAACAAGTTTGCGCACCGCCGCCTCGACCTGCGCTTCGTTCAGCGGGACGAGCTCGGCGCCGGAATAGTCGATCCGCTCTTCGATCTCAATGAGGTGCCGACGGTCGAATAAGTCCGGAATGTTGGTCTGCAGGTGGTCGTCCACCACTCGGAGACGGGGTCCCCCGGCGAAGCGGAACTCATCCTTGAAGCCGGCGGTCACCAGCACGCCCACCTTCGCCCCGCGGAGCTGCGTGATCGCGTTCGTGACCACCGTGGTAGCGTTTACTAACAGCTTCGTCCTCGACAGCAACTCCGCCAAACTGACGTCCAGGTTTTGGGCCGCCACCGCGATCGCATCGAGCACCCCCCGACTGAAGTCGTCGTAGGTGGTCAGCGCTTTGCCGCGGGCATCCCTGCCGCCGAAGACGACCTGCACGTCCGTGTGAGTTCCGCCGACATCGACGCCGACGAAAGCCTCCTGTCCTCGAGCTGCGTTGCTCTCAGTCATCAACTCTTCTCCCTTTGCTTCGCGATGTCCTACAAAAACTTGCGCTTGTCTATCGGTGATCTAGAGCGTCGCGACCGGTCGCCGGTCGCAGCCCCGCGGCTCGCCTCCTCAACGAAGGCTTGCCGCCGTCACCGGCTGACGTGGTGAGTCCTGATGTCTGCCTTGACGCGTGACAGCATCGGCTGCACCAGAACCGCGACCGAGCGAACACGACGATCGGCACGGGAGTACCGAACAAGGTGCTCTGCCCCACAGAAAGGACGAACTGACAGTTACCTGGCAGTTCCGCGATCGATCCATCGAAGACCGTGTTGCGAGCGAGGCCATAGACCAGCAGACCGGATGCCATGGTCGCGAACAGGGCCGGAATCTCGACGAAAGCGATCAGGAAACCGCTAAATAGACCTATGATCAGCACGATGCCGAGGCCGACCATCAGGGCGACCGGCGTGCTGACCGGGATGCACATCAGCTGAATCGCGACCGCTGTCGCAACACCCATCGACGCGATCAGCGAAAGAGTCATACCTCGAGCGATCACCACGACAGTCATCGCCACGCCAAAGATCCCCAGCGACGACACACTCCAGACGAGGCTCATCAGATTATCGACATTCAGGAAGGCGCCGAGGGTGAGGCCGAAGATTGCGAACAGGGCCACGACCATCAACAACACAATCTGTTCCTGGGAGAGCCTGCCCATTCCGGCAGGCCGTAACCGCGCGAGAGTGTCGCTCACCGCCACTCCGTTGTCCGATGGGTTTTGTATCGATCGGTCCGTACGTACCGACCGAACGGTACACTACTCTCCAGGACAGTCAACCCCGTCTCGGCACCGGCCGGGGTCTCACCCGATCGAGGGGCCGACGGCCGCCACGTCAATCACGGAGGATCAATGCGGCGCGAAGGACACGTTTCGGGCGAACCCGGCGAACGGACCGGCCCCCTGCGCGGGGTGCGGGTCATCGAACTCGCCGGGATCGGTCCCGCTCCCTTCTGCGGGATGCTGCTCGCCGACCTGGGAGCCGACGTCATCCGGGTCGATCGCCCTGGTAGGCAGGCCGGCAACCCGGTGCGACCGGACCTCGACCTGCTCAACCGCGGACGGCGGTCGATCGTGCTGAACCTCAAGGAGGACGCCGGCATCACCACCCTATTGCGGCTGGCCGACACCGCTGACGTGCTCATCGAGGGCCTCCGGCCGGGCGTGGCGGAACGGCTCGGCTTCGGGCCGGACGTATGCGCCGAGCGCAACCCACGTCTGGTCTACGGCCGAATGACGGGCTGGGGACAGGACGGACCGCTGGCCACCCGTGCCGGCCACGACATCAACTACATCGCCCTGGCAGGCGCGCTGCATCCGATGGGCACGGCCGGTGGACCGCCGGCCGTGCCGCTCAACCTCGTCGGCGACTTCGGCGGCGGCGGAATGTTGCTCGCCTTCGGCGTGGTGTCCGCCGTGCTCGAAGCACGGGCCAGCGGGCTGGGTCAAGTCATCGACGCATCGATCGTCGATGGCACCGCGCTGCTGACCACAATCATCCATGCGATGCGAGCCCAAGGACTGTGGTCGGGTACGCGAGGGACGAACCTGCTCGACGGTGGAGCACCCTTCTACGGCGTCTACGAGTGCGCCGACGGCGAGTACATCAGCATCGGGGCGATCGAACCACAATTCTACTCGCGGCTGCTCGAACTATTCGGGCTCGCCGACGACCCCGAATTCCTCTCAGGCCATGCCGACCCGCACTTGTGGCCCGTACTGCGAAAGAGGCTCGAGGATCTCTTCCGAGGCCGGACCCGGGACCAGTGGTGCGAACTGCTCGGCAATGAGGACGTCTGTTTCGCCCCGGTACTCTCGCTGGAGGAAGCCCCCAGCGCCCCGCACAACGTGGCCCGCGGGACGTTCGGTGCGGCGAATGGGATCATGCAGCCGATGCCGGCGCCGCGTTTCAGTCGGACGCGTGCGAGCACGCCGGGAGCACCGACGTTGCCCGGCAGACACACCCGCGAACTGTTGTGGGAATGCGGGTTCTCCCCTGCCGGAATCGACGGGCTGTTCCGCGCTGGCGTGGTCGATGAGCCGGTCTGAGCGGGTGGCGGAACTCGAATCGGCGGCGTGCGAGCGTCGTGCGGCGCTCCAGTTTGTGGTGACCGATCGGTACGCTAGCGGAGCGCAGATCGTACCGGCCGCACCGAGGAAGGTGAAGGATGCCGAGGCAACAAGACACGACGGGCGAGTCGACCCACGAGCGCATACTCCGTGTGGCGGCCGAGATCTTCGCTCGGAAAGGATACCACGGCACCGGTGTCGCCGAGCTGGGCGACGCCGCCGGGCTCAAGCGGGGCGCGCTGTATTACCACATCGGTTCCAAGGAGGACCTACTCTATGACCTATCGAAACGGCACGTCGAGGAGGCGCTCGACCGCGGCCGGACGGTCGTCGACCGCGACCTGCACCCGGTCGACAAGCTCCGCGCGCTGGCCACAGAGCACGTCCGGACACTCGCCGCCCGTCGAGACGAGGTCATCGTGGTCACGCGGGAGATGCACGCCCTCACCGGCAAACGCGCCTGCCAGCTGACCAAACTGCGCGACGAATACCAGAACTTGTTCGCAAGGGTGCTGCAGGAGGGCGTCGACCAGGGCGTGTTCCGCAGCGCCGACCATGTGACGGTGCTTGGTGTCCTCGGCATGTTCAACTGGACGCACGTGTGGTTCGACGCCGAGCGCGGCCCGCTAACCCCTGAGGAGGTCGCGGACCGGCTGACCGACATCGTGGTCTACGGCGAGCTGGTCCGGCCCGGGGCCGGGGTGCAACATACTGACGTTGAACTCGTGGGGTGACGAGTCACGGGGGTTCGAGTCCGAGGCCGGTCTCGGCCAGGAAACCCCACAGCAGGTCGGGGTGGTACTGGATGCGTTTCAGTGCGGTCTTGGTGACCCGGATCAGATGGTCCAGGCCGAGCGCGGCAAGGTGGGCCAGGACACCGGTCTTCAGACACGCCCAGATGCCCTCAGTCTGCTTGCCACAGTGCAGGGGGCGATGGGCACGAGAGCATAGACAGGCCGATTATCGGTAGCGAGGGCCTGCTGCGGCTGGTCGAGCTGGTCGCGCGACTGCGGGTCCGTGACGCGGACGAAGGTGATACATCGTGGACGGCGAGGGCGGGAGCGTGTCCCCCAGATCCCGGCGGGCTGGGCGGAGACGGCGACGCGCTGGGAGCTGCTGCCGGAGCTGAACCGTCAGGCCACGCTGCGGGTGCTCAGTGTGCTCGTGGACCGGACGATGACGTCGACGGCCGGGACAGCGGGTCGGCGCGACCGGGGTGGCGGTGCGGGTGATGCTGCTGGCTGAGCGTAGCCCCGGTGCGGTGCAGGGCTGGCACCGTGACCGCCTTGCGGTGGTCTATGTGCGGCAGTCCTCGAAGCAGCAGGTTCTGGATCATGGAGAGTCGACGCGGCTGCAGTACGGGCTGGTGGAACGGGCGGTGGCGCTGGGCTGGTCCCGGCCGCGTGTGCTGGTGATCGATGAGGATCTGGGCCGGTCCGCAGCCGGCGCGCAGGACCGGCCGGGTTTCCAGCGCCTGGTCACCGAGATCACGATGGGTCATGTCGGGTTGGTTCTCGGTGTCGAGATGTCCCGGCTGGCCCGCGCCGGACGGGACTGGCATCAGTTGATCGAGATGTGCAGTCTGTCGCGGACCCTGCTGGCGGACACCGACGGGGTTTACGATCCGGGCGAGTACAACGACCGGCTGCTGTTGGGTCTGAAGGGGACCATGAGCGAGGTCGAACTGCACCTGCTCAAGCAGCGGATGGCCTCGGGACGGCTGGCCAAGGCTGCTCGGGGCGAGTTGGCCGTCCCGCTGCCGGCCGGGTATGTCCGCCGGCCTTCCGGTGAGGTGATGATCGACCCGGACGAGCAGGTCCAGGCTGTCATCCGGCTGGTTTTCGGGTTGTTCGCGCAGCTTGGCACGGTGCATGCGGTGCTGCGTTTCCTGACCGAGCATCAGCTTGTCGTTTAACCTCTAACTGTCACTCTGCGTGATAG
>NZ_CAAAFT010000245.1:0-7496 GCF_900634765.1 Candidatus Protofrankia californiensis
TCTGGACGCTCGGACACGAGCCCGTCAGGGTGGGAGGTAGGCCGGCCGCCGAACAGCGAGTCGTGTCTGGCATCTTCCTGTCCGACGGAATCTCGACATCAGACAAATTGTATTCAACCGACGACGGAGGACTCAAGTGGGGCGGTTAATCAACATCGACAACGGTGGCACTCTGACCGACGTCTGTGTCATCGACGGGGAGACGGTCTACCGAACAAAGACACTGACCACGCCCTATGATCTTTCCCGGTGTTTCATCGATGGTCTGACGAAGGTCTCGAGCCTGATCTACGGCGCCCCGGATCTCCTGTCGCTATTGCGCTCAACCGACCACATTCGCTACTCGACGACGCAGGGCACCAACGCGTTGGTGGAGAAGAAAGGGCCTCGGCTCGGGATCCTTCTCTCCGGTAACCTCTCCGCGACCGATCTGCAACGCGACGCAAACGAACGCGAATTCTTCGGGACGCTCGTTGGTGGGCGAGTCCGGCAGGTGGACGTCGAGGGCGAACCCAACCTCGAGGTCGAGGTTCTGCGGTCCATCAACACGCTCGCCTCCGCCGGGGCGAACAGAATTGTTGTCGTCCATGGTGGAATCGATCGATCGGCCGCAGAGTCCCGTATCAAGAGAATCCTCCTGGCCAAATTCCCCGCGCACCTGCTGGGGGCCATCCCCATACTCTACTCGCACGAAGTCGCCGAGGACGACGACGACGTCCGACGGGCCTGGACGACGATCTTCAACGCTTTCCTTCACCCGGCGATGGAGAAATTCCTCTATAACGCCGAGCACAAGCTGCGCGCCAGCAAGAACCAGAACCCCCTCCTGATTTTCCGGAACGACGGGCTCTCGGCCAGGGTGGCGAAGACTACCGCAATCAAGACGTACAGCTCCGGTCCCCGGGGTGGCATCGAGGGCGTTCGAGTTGTTGCCAAGCACTACGGATTCCCACATCTACTCTCTATGGATGTCGGCGGCACGACCACCGACATCGGCGAGGTGAAGGACGACTACGTCCGGATCCAGCAATATGGTGACATCCACGGCGTCGCGACATCTTTCCCGTTGTGCGAGCTGGTGAGCGTAGGTGTTGGTGGGAGCTCCGTCATCAAGGCAGACGGCAGCTCGATCCAAGTCGGGCCGCAGAGCATGGGCAGCACGCCCGGGCCGGCCTGCTTCGCCTTGGGCGGAACGCAGGCGACCATTACGGACGCCGCACTCCTCAGTGGGCTGCTTGATCCAGCGTCGTTCTTCGGCGGGGGCCTGGAGCTTGACCGTGACCGCGCCGCGGCAGCGGTGCTCGAGAACGTGGCGGCTCCGTTACAGCTGACCGTGGACGAGGTTGTGGAGGCCATGCAGAAGGCATGGGTAGACAAGATCGCCAACGCGTTGGTGGCGTTCACGTCCATCTCTGTTGAAACGACACTTGCCGCCTTTGGTGGCGCTGGGCCACTGTTCGCGTGCCAGGTGGCCGATGCTGTTGGCATCGATCGGGTCCTGATCCCTGGCCTGGCCCCGGTGTTCTCGGCGTACGGGCTCGGGTTCTCTGACATCGGTCATCGTTACGAAGCTCGACTTGACGGCACCGGGCCCGACGTCGTTCGGCAGGCCGTGGCCGATCTGCTCGACCAAGCCAAACGAGACATGTTCGGCGAAGGCTTCGACCTGTCAGAATGCGACGTCGCTGGCACCGTACGGATCACATACGACGGCCGGGAGGAGGTCGTGGCCCTGGACGACGTCGACGGTCTTCTGCATGGCCACGTCGATGCGCGCGACCACCTCCCCACAGAACTCCCGGCTACCGCCCAGCTGAGGGTGGCGCTGGTTGTCAGCAAGGCGATTCCACGCCCCGTGCTGTCGGGGCGGTTCCAGACGTCAGCCAAGGCAAAATCGTCGGCGGCCATCACGAACGGAACCCGCACCGTACTACGCGAAGGCGAGTTCCAGGCTCTGCCCGTCTACCAGATCGAAAAACAGCCGAGTGGCGCATCCGCTGCCGGGCCCGCGGTTCTCGAGGACGCATATTTCACCGGCCGTATCGATCCAGGGTGGCGGTTCGAGATCAATGACGGCGGTGACATCCTCCTCTCCCGGGCATAGCTCCATCCGTCCCTGCTTGCAAAGCGAGGCGATCCATGAAAAAAGTACTCGTCACAGAGAATCTTCGAATCAATCTCGACAGCGAGCTCTGGGAGTGTCGCTACTGCGATGCCGAGCTCGTTTCGGCCCGAGACAACTACAAGCGAGGCCTCCTGGTCTATGACCGAGACCCGCGTGAGATCCACAAGCCCCTGCTCGATCCCGAGAAGTACACGTTCACCTATTCCCCGAAACCCGAATGGACTCGGCTTCTCGAATATTACTGCCCACGATGCGGCACCATGATTGAAACTGAATACCTCCCGCCAGGGCACCCGCCGGAGCACGACATCGAGTTGGACTTCGACGCGCTGAAAGCGCAGTGGCGCGACAAGGAGATCACCGAGCACCCGCACGCCAAGCCCGGAGAGGAGATCTGAGATGCGCCGAGTGTCCGTCGACATCGGCGGTACGTTCACCGACTGCTTCGTGGTCTGGGGCGACCGCCACATTGTGCGAAAGGCGCTGACGACGCACCAGAACCTGGCCCTCGGCTTCCACGAGGCGCTGGAGCGTGCCTGCGAGGACCTCGGAGTATCCACCAAGGAGGTGCTGTCCTCCGTCGACTCCGTCCGCTATGCGACGACATTAGGCACGAACGCCTTGATCGAGCGCAAGGGCCCGCGCCTCGGGCTGCTCACCACCGAGGGCTTCCGGAGCTCGGTGCCGCTGGCGCGGGCGAAGGGCTACGGCGTTGGCCTCGACTGGAAGTCGCAGCTCGACATGCCCAACGCCCGGCGCCCCGACCCGATCGTGCCCATCCCGATGATCCTCACGATCCGGGAACGGGTCGATTTCGAGGGCGACATCATCAGGAAGCTGGACGAGGACGACCTCCGGGCCAAGCTCCGCGAACTGGTCGACAAGGGCGCCGAAGCGATCGTCGTGTGCCTGGCCAACAGCGTCGTCAACCCGATACACGAACTGCGGGTTCGGGAGATCTTCCTCGAGGAGTATCCGGGCCACCTGCTGGGCGCGATCCCTGTGCTCCTCTCCCACCAGGTGGGTGGCCGCAAGGGCGAGTACACCCGGGCGATGTCCACCATCTTGGACGGCTTCCTGCACAACGTGATGTATCACGGCCTCGGTTCGCTCGAGCTGCACCTGAAGGACGAGGGCTACGACAAGCCCATGCTGGTCATCCACAACTCGGGTGGCATGGCGCAGCTCAATTCCACCGACGCCCTGCAGACCGTGCATTCCGGGCCGGTGGCCGGGATCGGCGCGTCCGAGGCGCTGGCCGAGCAGACCGGTTTGGCCAACGTCGTCGCGACCGACATGGGCGGCACGAGCTTCGACATCGGCCTCGTCGTGGAAGGAGGACACAAGTACTACGACTTCGAGCCGGAAATCGAACGCTGGATGGTCAGCGTCCCGATGGTGCACCTCGTCACCCTGGGTGCCGGCGGCGGGTCGATCTGCACGTACGACCCGGTCTTCAAGACTGTCGCCGTCGGCCCGGAGAGCGCCGGGTCCGACCCGGGACCGGCCTGCTACGACCGAGGTGGCCTCGAGGCCACCGTCACCGATGCCGACCTGGTGTTGGGGTACGTGGACCCGGCCAACTACGCCGGCGGCAAGATCAAACTCAACGCGCGTCGCAGCAAGAACGCGATCGAAGAGAACCTGTGTGACGACCTTGATCTGGACGTGATCGAGGTCAGCAAGCTCGTCAAGCGAACCGTCGACGCCAACATGGCCAACGGGATCGCGCGTGAGCTGCGGGTCCGCGGACACGAGCCGGAGCAGTTCACGGTGCTGGCCTACGGCGGTAACGGGCCGCTGCACGCGTGTGGTATCGCCGACGCACTCGGAGCCGAGCGGGTGCTGTGCCCGCCGTATGCGCCGATCTTCTCGGCGGTGGGCGCGGGGAATCTGAACCAGATGCACATCCACGAGATGAGTACGTGGACGGTCCTGTTCGACGCGGAGCAGAAGAGCTTCCTCAGCGACTTCGAGGACTTCAACCGTCGGGTGGAAGAACTCGAACGGCGCGGACGTGAGGACCTGGTCCGCCAAGGCATTCCGGCCGAGGAGGTCAAGTACCGTCTCGAGCTCGACATGCGCTACGGCAACCAGCGGGTCACGACCGCCGTGGTGGCCGAGAGCCCACGGCTGGAGTCTCCGGGCGACGTGCTGAGCTTGATTCGTCAGTTCGGCACCCGCTATGCCGAGCGGTTCGGTAAGGGCAGTGAGGCTACAGCCGCGGGCGTGCGCGTCAACATCATCCGGGTCGCGTCCTATGTGGATCAGTCTGGCGTTACGTTCCAGGCAATCTCGCCCAACGGCGTGCGGAGTGCGGTCGAACCGGTAACCACCCGTGACTGTCACTTCGTCGGTGTCGACGGTCCAGTGAAGACCGCCATCTATGACGCGTCTGCGCTCGCCGAGGGCACCGAAATCGAAGGGCCCGCGGTGGTTCTCACCGAAGAAACGACCTACCTGGTCGAGCCCGGCTGGCACTACCAGGCCGTAAAAGGCGAAGCAGTCTGGCTCACCCGTAGCGAATCCTGACCGCCGCCGTCGATGAGTAAAGCCACGACAGACAAAGAGGTACCCATGAGCGACCCCGTCCTCAGCTCGGAAGAGAAGGCACTCCAGGACGAGTTCCTTGCCGACAACGTGCTGTTCCTCGCGCCTGATCCGGATATCTTCACCAACCACAAGATCGTTCCGCGCACCCCCGAAGAGGACACCATCCTCTCGCAGGGGAAGGTGAGTCCCCATCTCGCCAACGAGATTCGCGGTCGGCTCATGGCCGCGCTCGACGAATCCAACACCATGATGGAGCAGATGGGCACCGCGCCCGGCGCCAAATGGGGCGACCTAGTGGCGGCGATCTTCACCGCCTCCGGCGACCTCACGATGATCGCACCGCACGGCGTGGTCGCCTTCGCCGGGGCTTGCCACTACCCGATCAAGTTCATCATCAGGCATTGGAAGGACGATCCCACCGTCGGTTACAAGGACGGTGACGCTTTCATCCACAATGATGCCCGCTACGGTGGGCTCCACAACACCGACCAGTCGACGATGATGCCGTTGTTCTGGAAGGGGCGGGTCGTGGCCTGGCTGGCAGCCACGATCCACGAAGGCGAGAACGGTTCGACCGAACCCGGCGGGATGCCGGCGGCAGCGGAGAGCAAGTTCGACGAGGGCCTCAAGATGCCGCCCTTCAAGTTCGTCGAGAACTTCCAGATCCGCCGCGACCTTCAGACCTTCCTGCAGAACTCGGTCCGTGACCCCAAGCTGCAGTACGAGGACATGAAGGTGAAGCTCCACGCGGTCCTGCGGCTGCGGGAGCGGGTGCTGGCCGTCTTTGAGGAGTTCGGCGAAGAAGCAGTGATCGGCACACTCCGTCAGCACATCGAGGATGTCGAGACCGAGGTCCGCCGTCGCATCCGCGAACTCCCGGACGGCACGACGCGGGTTTCGGCATTTGTCGACTCCACGCTGCGCGAGAACGTGGTCATCAAGTATCCCCTCGCCATCACGGTCGAGGGGGACCAGCTGACGCTGGACTTCAGGGGCTCGGCTCCGGAGTTCCTCAACAGATCGGTCAACACCAATCAGGGCTCGATGAAGTGCCTGCTGCTGTCCGGCTACCTGCAAAACATCTGGCCGGACCTGCCTCATTCGCAAGCGGTGTTCTCGCCCCTGGACTTCAGGTGGGATGAGTACTCATGGCTTAACGGGTCGTTCATGAGCCCGCAGGCGATGAGCCTCATTCCCCTGTTCAAGGCCATGACGCTGCCGTGCGTGCCCATGGCCAAGCTCAGCTATATGTTGCCGCGGCAGTACACCTCGATTGTGGCGCCGCAGTACGACCAGCCGGCCACCGTGATCTACGGCGGGCACACCCAGAACGGAGAGGATGTCGGCAACTTCTGCGCCGACATCAACGGCGCCCCCCAAGGCGGCCGGTACAACCGGGACGGCGAGCATTCCATCTCCCCGCCGTTCGCGGCCTACTGCGACATCGGTGAGATCGAGGTGATGGAGGAGGAGGTGCCGATGATTCGCCTCGGCGCTTTCACTCTCGCCAAGGATCGCATCGGATTCGGCAAGTACCGCGGCGGCTTGGGCTACGAGCAGATCGTCACCACCCGCAAGACCGCTCTGTGGGGATTCATGTCCGGCTGCACCGGATCGCTGATCACCCCCACCCAGGCGCTCTTCGGTGGCTACGCTCCACCCACGTACCCGCTGTGCAAGGTCTCCGGAGTCAACGTCTTCGAAGAGCTGGAAAAGAACTCCGAGAATATCAAGTTCGACATCCTCGACATCATGAATCGGCAGCCGTTCGAGGGCGCCACGTACTCCACGCACGACATGGGGATGACCTTCGAGCTGGTACGGCCGGGCGAACTCCACATGGTCTGCCAAGGAACCGGCGCCGGCTACGGCGACGTGCTCCAGCGGGATCCCACGCTGGTCATGAAGGACATCGAGGAGGACCTGATGTCCCGGGAGCTGGCCAGCGAGATCTACAAGGTGGCCTTCGACCCGGAGACCTCCATCGTCGACGACGAAGCCACGGAGGCCCTGCGCAACGAGGAACGACAGGCGCGTATCGCCCGCGGCAAGCCCTTCGACGAGTTCGTGGCCGAGTGGGTTCGTCCGGAGCCCCCGGAGGACATGGAGTACTACGGCGCCTGGGGCCGCGACACCGACGTCGTCTACGGCACGTCCGCGGGCCAGCGCATCACGATGGAAGGCCGCGTGCTGCAGAGCATGTTCATGCCCAACCCGAAGGACGTCAAGATCGCGCAGCTCCAGGCGGAAATCACCGGCCTCAAGGCTCAGCTGTCCTCGTAAGGGAGTAACACATCAGCGGTCCCGGTTCCCTGATCTGTCTTCCCAAGGGAGTAACAGATCAGAGAACCGGCCGCCGTTTCGACACATGCGGGAGATACCAATGCCATCCCTGATGGATCGCTGCGCCGAGGGCTCCGACTGCTTGTGGCTCGACTACACCGCGTATGCCGAGAAGCTCTTCGGGGACCATATCCCCTGGCTCGACACCGACGCCCTCGTCGACTGGAAGCGCAAGGTATGTGGCCTTCTCGCGCCCGAGGTCATCGCCGTACCCGTCGAAGCGGTAGTCGACCGGTGGCTGACCGCCAACCCCCAGCTGCGGGATGCAATGTCGGCCAAGCGACGACTGTTGTTCCCTCTCAAGACGCTGCTGAGCAACGACGCTCTGCGGACCCGCATGGTCGATCTCATCGGCACACTCCGGGTCGCCTTTAATACTCGAATCCTCGCCGTTGTTCTCCCGTCACCACCCGTTTGGATTGCGCTCTCATATCGACAGGCATTCCCCGGCGTAGTAGCGGAAATTGACGAAGAC
>NZ_CAAAFT010000246.1:0-2710 GCF_900634765.1 Candidatus Protofrankia californiensis
CCAGCGCTGCTGACAGCCCAGCCCGCCGGTCAGCCCGACCCGGTCCGCGAGCAGCCGCAGCACGGCCGTCCCGACGTGGGAGACAACGTCACGGCCGCCGACCTCGACTGACAGCCCTTTGGACCAGCCCGTAAACTTCACCTGGAAAGTGCCTTCTGATCTTGTTGACGACATGGACTTCAGACACCCGTATCGTCCCAGGTCGGAGGCACTTTTCCGTCACCGGGCCGCCCCGATCCGTCAGATCAACAAGAATTGGCGTGAATAGCCGAGGCTAGTCAGAGCGGTGCGGCCAGATCTGGGACAGGCTGGCGCCGAGACGAGCCTCCCGCATACGGTGCGCCGCGGTCTGGGGAAGTATCCCGTACACCAGCGCGCAGAACGTGCGGAATGTCGGGGCAGTGAAACACGGCCGCAGGCCGGCCAGCAGCGACGACAGTATGGGCCGGTCGTAGCCGGATATCAACCAGCGTCGGCCGGGATGGCTAACATTCAATCGAGCAATATCGATCGCGGATGGCCGAGCGCCGCCCGCCGGTTCTCGCGCTCGCATCGGTTAGAATTTATCAGACGTCATTCCGGATCAGCCTGTTCCTGGTGCGTTCGATTACCCTGCCCCGTCACTCCCGATAGACGAGGGTGTCACCGCCGACCACGACGTTCGACCGTTGCGGAAAGGACCCAGCCATGACGTTCACGTCGGCATCTGAACCGACGGCGCCCTCCGCACCACCGGCATCCACCCGCGACTCCGCACCGGGATCAGTATCAGGACCGGTGTCGGAAAAAGTGGCCGGGGCCGGCCCCGGGATGCTGGATGTTTTCCATCCGGCCCACCGCCCGGACCCCTACCCTGTCTTCCGTGCGCTACGTGAAAGCGGCCGGTTCCACCCGCTCCCCGTCGGTGAAGGCAGTCTTACTCTGATCAGCCATTACAGCGACTGCGTGGCGGCCCTCCACAGCGGAGCGTGGGGGCACCACTCACTACCCAGTACCGTGAATCCCTTCCGGCCCGGCTCAGACAGCGGGGAGGGGCTTCGTTCGATGCTGCGGACGAACCCGCCGGCGCACACCCGGCTTCGCGCGTTGGTCAGTAAGGCGTTCACCCCGCGGACGGTGGCGCACCTGCGGCCGTTGGTGACCTCCCAGGCAGACGCGCTGCTGGACGCGGCCCTCGAGAAGGGGGAGGTCGACCTGATCGAGGCCTTCGCCCGACCATTGCCACTACGTGTCATCTGCACGCTGCTTGGGGTGCCTCCCGAGGACGAGGAGACCTTCGGAGCGTGGGGGATGGCACTGAGCAGGGGGCTCGACCCAGATTATCTTCTCACTGCGGCCGAGCTGGCGCAGCGCGCCGAGGCCACCCGCGGTTTCGCCGCCTATTTCACCGAACTGATCGCCCAACGGCGGGCCGCGCCGTCCGACGACCTCCTGAGCCGCCTGGTGACGGTCCAGGAACAGGGTGACTCCCTCACCGAGAGTGAGATGCTCGAGACGTGTGTCCTGCTCCTGGTCGCAGGGTACGAAACGACGATCAATCTCGTCGCCAACGGTGTCCTCGCACTGCTGCGCAATCCTGGCCAGCTCTCGCTACTGCGCGCCGATCCCGCCCTCACCGTCAGTGCTGTTGATGAGATGCTGCGCTATGACCCACCGGTCCACTGGGCTGGGCGTGTTGCGCTCGAGGACACCACGCTCGCCGGTCACCGGTTCGCTGCCGGCGACGGCATCGTAATCGTAATCGGTAGCGCCCATCGTGATCCCGAGGCGTACCCCGATCCGGACCGTTTCGACGTCACCCGCTTCACCGGATCAGCGCCCGCGACCCGACACATCGCCTTCGGGTTCGGCATCCACTACTGTCTCGGCGCAGCCCTGGCGAAGATGGAGGCCGAAATCATGCTCACGGCCCTGCTGCGCCGCGTACGCAACCTTGCCCTCACCACCGATCGCCTCACCTATCGACCGCACCTGTTAGCTCGCGGCCTGGAAACACTACCGGTCCGGCTGTCAGCCTGACACGCCAGCACTGTTGCGTCGACGGGTTCGCGGACTTCTCCGCGGTCTGGGAGAAGAAATACCCGGCGATCACCCGGCTGCGGGAGAACGCTTGGTCCGAGTTCACGCCCTTTTTGACCTTCGACGTCGAGATCCGGAAAGTGATCTGTACGACCAACGCGATCGAGTCGTTGAACGCCCGCTTCCGCCGCGCCGTGAAAGCCCGGGGCTAAGCAGCAGGGTCAGGAGGAGGTAAGCAGTGAGAAGATGGCCGTGGAGTGATCTGCCGATGAAGATTGCGCGCGGCGGCACTGTTGCATCCGTCAGGACCAGCCGATCTTGACCGTAGATCTTCCGGTGGAGACGCCCTACAGAGCCGTTCCGGGGCGTCTGAAGCGTCCGTGATTCGGTCGCATGAGCCCTGTCGACGGGAAGACCTGCGGTCAAGATCGTCGATAATCGGCGAACGCAACGGACCCCTTCGGGGCGGAATCCTGATCGCTGCGATGCCGGCGCCGGCGAGGACCGCGTCGAACGACGCGGTGAACTGCCCGGCCCGGTCACGGACCAGGACGCCGGAAGTCGGCCGCCCGGTCGCCGAGGTCCATCAGAAGGTTCCGGATCTGCTGGGTGGTCCAGGGCCCGTCCGGGTTCGCGGTGACCCCGAGGACGTGCACGGAGCGGGAGCCGACCTCCATGACGAAGAAGCAGT
>NZ_CAAAFT010000246.1:2810-8340 GCF_900634765.1 Candidatus Protofrankia californiensis
ACAGGCGGGTGAGAGTTACCGCGCAGTCCACGTGGAAGAAGTCCACCGCCAGCATGGTCGATGCCTGGGTGCGGAGGAACTGCCGCCATGTCGTGTCGGTCTGTCGCTTGGGTGCCGGGGTATCCCCAGGGACTTCAGGACTCGCCGGATCGTGGACGCGCCAACATGGTGGCCGAGCTTGAGCAGCTCGCCCTGGATCCGCTGCTATCCCCATGCCGTGTTCTCGGTCGCGAGCCGTCCGATCAGCGTGGCGATCTCCGTGCTGACCGGTGGTCGTCCCGTCCGGTGTGGGTAGGTCCACGTCCTGGTGATCAGGCGGCGATGCCACCGCAACACGGTCCCAGGGGTGACCAGCCGGTGGGCTCGCAGTGTCCTGGGAAGGAGCTGGATCAGCGCGGCGAGCACAGCCCGGTCCGCCCAGTCCCACCGGGGCTTCGGCGGGGTACGGCGCAGCACCGCTGACCATCATGCCGACAGCCACGCCGTCACATCACCCCAGCTCACAAACCCAGGCTGACTTCTAAGAGACGCCGGGCCTGGACGGCGAACATCGTTACACCAACGACGAGGTTGTTCTCGTCGCGGCTGAGTGACCACCACTCGTCCACCTCTTGCTGCGTCATCAGCTCGGCTTGGATGATGCCCTGTTGGAATTGCTCCACAAGGAGCTGCCAGGCCAGCCACGACTCGCTGCTGCTGCGGGACTGAGTACCGCGGTACTGGGCGGATACGTCAGTGAAGCCGAGGCTGAGCACGTCGCCAAGGAGCCGGCGGCCATAGGTCGCGTCGAACCCGCCCCTCTCACCCATGAGCTGCTGCAGAGCACGGACCATTGCGATGTGTATCGGCGCCTCGGGAACGATCAGGTCGGCGCACGTCCAGTCGACCTCCTCAACCAGAAGCCAGCCGCCGGGTGTGACCGCTGCCGCGAGCCGCTGTAGCGCGCGCCGATGGGGGTGTAGGTGCGCTATCAGGAGCCGCGTGTGCACCAGGTCGAACTGCGCATGCGGAAGGTCGTCGACCATGACGTCCATGCACCGGACCTCGACCCCGTCCGGCAACTCACCGAGGAAGCGGATGTCGCGGTCAACCGCGAGGACGTGCCCCTCGGGGCCGACGACATCAGCCAGTGCCCGAGCGATGGAGCCGGTGCCCGCGCCGACCTCGAGGCAGCGATGCCCGGTACCGATGCCCAGGGCGCCCACGAGCCGCATGGTCCCCGGATCCCACGCTCCCGCCATCGCCTCGAGGCGTGTGCGCTCACCCGGATGCCCTTGGTCCAATACGTAGGTCGACAAACCAGCTCTCCTGTGGTCGCATCGGAGTCATCCAGCGTCCGCATGGGCCCCGATAGACATTTTACCTCCATTCTCCCGGGTGCTCACACCCCATCAATCCGTTTTTTCTATTGAGTGATTGACAGTCCGATGGCGACACGGTGTACGGGAATTCATGTCGACACTTCGTTGACGTCACGACCGGATCGGTTCAAGGAATGTTCACCTCACGGCAATCGGCGGGGGCTGTCATTGTCGGCGTTCTGTCGACATGATTTTCGCGACAACCGTGCTGAGAAGAAGGACGTGGACGTGTCCGCTGCGCCGCAGGTTGTATTCGACGCCTTTCACCCTGTGCACCGATCCAACCCCTACCCGCGATACGCGTTGGTTCGCGATTTCACCGCGCTGTACCCGATCAAGCCTCAAATTCTTATGGCAACGCGCTACGAAGAGTGCTCGGCGGTTCTCACAGACGCGCTCTGGGGCCATGGCTACGAGGACGGCATCAACCCCTTCCGTCCCGGGGTGGCTCCCGACGACGTGCCGGGCTCGATGCTGCGGATGGACCCGCCTGACCACACCCGGATGCGGGGGCTGGTCAAGCGGGCGTTCGTCCCGCGCAACACCGAGGGGCTCCGACCGCGGCTCGAAGGTCTCGTCAACGAGCTGATCGACAAGGCGATCGAGGCCGGCGAGGTCGACTTGATGGAGGCCCTGGCCCGGCCGTTGCCACTCACCATCATCGGGGACATGCTCGGCATCCCGCCCGAGGACCACACCGCGGTCAAGAAGTGGTCACTGGAGATCGTCCGCGGCTCGGACCCGGACATCCTGCAGTCACCCGAGAGTCTGGCGCGTCGGCCTGAGGCCATGCGGGAGTTCGAGGCGTACTTCGCCGGGCTGATCGCGCAGCGGCGCAAGGACCCTCGTGACGACATGCTGAGCGACATGTGCGCGGCGCAGGAGCGCGACTTCGTACTGAGCGAGCGCGAGATGCTCGGGCTCTCCGTAGGGCTGCTGATCGGAGGTTACGAGACCATCTCCGACCTGATCGGCAAGGGCCTCGTGGCTCTGTTGCGCAACCCCGACCAGATCGCCCTGTGGCGGGCCAATCCGGAGCTTGCCCCGTACGCCGTCGACGAGCTGCTCCGCTACGAGCCGCCCGTGCAGTTCACCCACCGGGTCGCACTGGAGGAGCGGGAACTGGCGGGGCGCACGTTCGCCCGGGGTGAAGGTGTCATCGTCCTGATCGCCGCCGCGAACCGCGACCCGGCCGTGTACACCGATCCTGAGCGCCTGGACATCACCCGGTTCGCCGGGCGTTCCCCTGCGCCACGCCACCTCTCGCTCAGCGGGGGCATCCATTACTGCCTCGGCGCGCACCTCGGGCGGCTGGAGACACAGATCGCGGTGGACACGCTCCTGCGCCGTGCGCCGGGGCTGTCGCTGACCGACGACGAACCCGTCTGGCGCGACACTGTCGCCATCCACGGGCTGGACACCCTCCCGGTCCGCTTGCGGGACTGAACGCCGCCGTCGGCATCCAGGGCACGGCCTCCCAACCCGCCCCATGCCGTCAAGAGGAGCCCGCCGTGGATTCCGCAGCCCCGGAGCAGGTCGTGTTCGACGGCTTCGCGCAGGAGCACCGCGCCGACCCGTACCCGCGGTACCGCGCGCTGCGCGAGGCCACCCCGCTGTACCGCCACCCCGTCGGCGTACACTTGATGACCCGCTACCACGACTGCGCGGCCGCGCTCCAGGAACCGAAATGGGCCCGCGCCGACGAGAACGGCTTCAATCCGTTCGCGCCCGAAGTCAAGCGTGAGCACCTGCCGTTCCTGTGGCTGGACCCGCCCGACCACACCCGCCTGCGCGGGCTGGTGAGCAAGGCGTTCACGCCGCGCATGGTGGCCGGGCTTCGGCCGCTCATCCAGAAGACCGTGGACGAGCTGCTGGATGCGGCACTCAAGGTGGGCGAGGTCGACCTGATCGAGTCGTTCGCCTACCCGCTGCCGCTCACCGTCATCTGCGACATGCTTGGCGTGCCCAGGGAGGATCACCACCTGTTCGGCGGCTGGTCGACCGTTCTCGCCCGCGGAGCCGACCCTGGCCTTCTCTTGCCGCCCGAGGACCTCACCGCGCGTGCCCGCGCCATGCAGGACGGCAAGGCCTACTTCCAGGACCTGATTGCGCAGCGGCGGGCACAGCCCAGAGATGACCTGGTGAGTGCGCTTGCGGCGGTCGAGGAGCACGGCGATTTGCTCAGCGAGTCGGAACTGCTCAACACCTGCGTGATGCTGCTCAACGCCGGATTCGAGACGACGGTGAGCCTGATCGCCCATGGCACGCTCGCCCTCATGCGCAACCCCGACCAGCTCGCCCTGTGGCGGGTGACGCCGGACATCGCCCGCTACACGGTGGAGGAACTGCTCCGCTACGAACCGCCGGTACAGCTTGCCACCCGTGTCGCGCAGGGCCGGCTGGAGCTCGCCGGGCACACGTTCAACCTCAGGGGACGGCATTGTGCTGCTACTTGCCTCGGCTAATCGGGACGGCGAGGTCTTCGAGGACCCCGACCGCCTGGACATCACCCGCTACGCGGGCCCCACGCCCGCTCCTGCCCACCTCTCGTTCGCCAAGGGCATCCACTTCTGCCTCGGCACGGCGCTGGCACGCCTTGAGGCGGAGATCGCCTTGGACGCCCTCGTCCGGCGTGCTCCCCGGCTTGAACTGGCCACCGAGCAACTGACCTATCTGGAGAACCTTTCACTCAGGAGGATGCAAGCCCTCCCCGTTCACCTGCGGTAAGGACGTTGCTGTCGGTGGTACACGCGAAGTCTGTGAGCGACATCTACAGAGAGCAGAGAGATTAATGAGCGTGGACGAAACGGACACCGAGACGCCACTACAGCGCCGGCTGCGGGAGCTACGGGCTCTGGTCGATTACGGGGTCGAGGCAGGCATCGGCGTCGGCCATTCGCTGGGGGTCCTGCTCGACACGCTGGAGGAGGGCCGCAGCGTCTGGACGCTGAAGCCCTCACCCGCGGCGGCGAACGCCATGTACCTGGTGCACGGTGGAGTGATCGCCACGCTCATGGACACCGTCATGGGCAGCGCCGTGTACACCGTGATCCCGGACGGTGCGAGGTCCACGACGCTTGAATTGAAGGTCAACTTCATTCGTGCCGTGAAGCTCGACGACGACCTGCTCATCTGCGAGGCCAACATCGTCCACGTGGGTAAGCGGATCGCAACCGCCGAAGGACGCGTGACCGACGCGAACGGTAGGTTGATCGCGCATGGGACGACCACCTGCCTGGTGTTCCAGCCCGGACCCTCGACGGACGTCGACGTTTCCCCTCCCGCTGCCGCGCCGCAGGCCGCCTTCGATGCGTTCGATCCCAGGCACTGGCCCAACCCGTATCCCCGGTACGCCGCGGCCCGCGAGGCCAAGCCGCTCATTCGCACCCCACTGGGCGTGCACCTGGTGACCCGGTACCAGGACTGCGCGACCATTCTCCAGGACAACAATTGGAGTCACGCTCACGAGGCCGAGTTGTTCCACCCTGGCGTCGAGCACGTCGACCTGCCAACCTCGTTCCTCTGGATGGATCCGCCCGACCACACCCGGCTGCGTGGACTGGTCAGCAAGGCGTTCACCCCACGCACCGTGGCCAACCTGCGGCCCCGCGTCGAGCAGCTCGTCAAGGAGCTGTTCGATGCGATCATCGAGGCCCGCGAGGTCGACGTGATCACCGCACTGGCTTACCCGCTGCCGCTCACCATCATCGCCGAGCTGCTCGGCGCACCGGCCGAGGACCACCCGGACCTCCAGCGCTGGTCGCGGGCGCTCGCCCGTGGGTTCGACCCTGACCCGCTCCTCTCACCCGAGGAACGTGACGCACGCGCCCAGGCCGCCCGCGAGTTCGTGGCCTACTTCCGCGACCTCATCGCCCAGCGTCGTGCCCAACCCGCCGATGACCTGATCAGCGAGCTCGCCTCCGTCGAGGAGCAGGGCGATGTGCTTACCGAGGACGAGATGCTCGCGACCTGCGTCACGCTGCTGGTCGCCGGACACGAGACGAGCGTCAACCTGGTCGCGAACGGCATCCTGGCGCTGATCCGCCACCCCGACCAGTACGCCCTGCTCCGCGCCAACCCGGAGCTGGCGGCGCCCGCCGTCGAGGAGATGCTGCGTTACGACTCGCCGGTACACATGACCACCCGCCTCGCCCACAAGCAGACGGAGT
>NZ_CAAAFT010000247.1:0-21426 GCF_900634765.1 Candidatus Protofrankia californiensis
ACCTGGGCCCGGCGTGTCGGGCCGGAAACACCGATCTTGAAACAGTCCCATTTTCAACGCCGGGCAACACCTGGGGAGAGAGCTGATGCGGGGGCGGTGTTACAGCGCCCGGGCGTGCTGGTAGACGGTCTCCAGTCGGTGCCGCAGGGTCTCGTTGGGGACGAGGCCCAGCGCCTGGGTGAAGTCGTGCTCGGCACGCGTGAGGTGGGCGCGTTGCTGGCTGAGGTGGTCGGCCAGCACGGTGCGGGTGGTGCCGGCGGCCGAGGGGAGTATGCGGGCGGCGTACACCATGCTGAGCGGGAACGCGAAGCAGGCGTGGAGGAAGCCGAAGGCCGGGCGCTCGGTGTCCCGCCAGGGCGAGAAGAACACCTGCTCGTCGGGGATGGTGATCTGGAGCGCGGTGAGCGCGTCGTTGAGCCAGTTGTGCGCGGCTTCGTGAACGAGTTCCCGGCCCAGGACGCGTGAGTCGCCGATGTGATCGGTGAAGACAGTGGCGGGCAGGCGGGTGATGCTGAAGTTGCGCAGGACCTGGTAGGGGCGGCGGTGGCCGGTCAGACAGACCACGGCCGCGTGGGCGGAGATCAGCGATCCCAGTCCGGCGTCGGCGGTGTGCGTGAACGCGCTGCTGGCCAGTGCGGCGAGGTCGTCTGGGGCGACGGACGTGCGAGGGCCGATGACGTAGTACGGGGTTTCGGACAGCGGGGTGCGGATCATCTGCTCCGGGGTCGGGGCGAGGACGACGCGCGGGCCGAGACGGGTTGCCGTGGTGAGGTAGGACCAGTTTCGGGAGGGGCCCGCGCGGTACCAGTCCAGGGTTTCGGCGTCACAGCTGCGGGCGGCGGCTGCGGCGCCTTCCAGGAGGTGATAGGCGAGCGCGTAGTCCAAAGGCACGCGTTCAGGGGCCTGGGTCGGATAGGTGCTGTCGGGCTGGAGGGCGGGATAGATCGCCGTGGTCCGGGTGGTCTGAAGCGTGGTGATGGCGTCGAGGCGCAGGGCTGTGGTGATGTCGCTCATGGCGGATAGTTCCTCTTCGGTACGCAAACCCGGTGCCGGGCTTCGAAGGTTCCGGCACCGGGTTTGCGTTGTGCTTCGGGGTCAGCGGGTGCTGGTTTCCGGTGTCGTCTCGCCGGTCGGGGACGGTTCGGTCCAGGCGTCGGCGCAGACGCTGGAGGTGTGGGCGCAGACGCGGACGGCGCTGTCGTCGCGCAGACCCTTCACGGTGGCGAGGAATTCGCTGAACGGGTCGTTCGTGGTCATGCTCTCCTCCGTGGGGATGGATTGACGGGCTGGTTGGTCGTTTTCCGGGGGTCCTCGGTTGCGGATGGGCATGGGGGCTCAGCCGTTTTCGCTGATGAGCCAGCTGATGAACTTGCGTTCCCGGCCTTGGCGGACGGGTTCGGTGCCGTGGGTGAGCTGGGAGCCGTAGAGCAGCGCGGTGCCTGGTTGTGGTGTGACGTGCCAGCGGGTGCGCGGCAGAGTGCGGAACCAGTCGGCGGAGTGATCGGCTCCGTCGCGTGCGAACGCCATCGGCTGGTGGTAACCGTCGCCCGGGTGCTGGGGGCTCCACAGGGCGTCGGCGGAGGTGGTCTCGACGAAGAACTCGCCGCCGTCTTCGGCGCGTTCCAGCGCAACGCTGATGCCCGCGATCTGCCGGGGCCAGATGGTGGGGTCAGGAGCGATGCCGTCGAGGTGTGGGGTGATGTGCTGGCCGGGCCCGTACTCGACGTACATCCATTCCCGGCAGGCGGTCAGCACCGGCATGGCCCGCTTCAGGGCGGGTGTGGCGCGCTCGACGGCGGCAGCCAGCAGCGTGACGGCTCGTTGGGGTAGCTCCTGGGTTTCCAGGCGGCCGGCGGGCTCATAGATGTCCATGGCCTGCCGAGGGGTGTGGCCGGGGATGGAGTGCAGAGTGGAGGTGCGCTCGGTGTCGTAGCGGCGTGAGCCGTCGTCGGCGAGGGCCGCGTCCATCACAGCGGTGAGTTCGCGCATTTCCCCGGGGGTGAGGAAACCTTCGATACTGCCGATGTTCAGGGTCTCGGCGATGTGGATCACCGTTCCTCCATGCCGGATCGGGGCGGGCGGAGGGCGCAGCCGCACCCGCCGTCGGGATCGGTGTGGCGGGCGGCGTGGGTGAGAACGCGGGCGGCCTGGTCGAGGTCGGCGAAGTAGTCGCACCACGGAGTGCCGGTGGTGGGGATGAGGCTGATTTCGAGGACCGGGTGCCGGGCGCCGGTCGCGGTACTGGTGAGGTCGGTGTGAGCGAGCTGGGAGGTCACGGTGCGGGGCAGATAGCCTTCGGCGTTGGCGATCGTGCGGCACAGTCGGGCGGCCAGGGCTGCGTACTCGGCGCGGTTCCGGGGCAGCAGGCCCACACGGTAGGCGGCGGGGTCGATGTCGGTGCCGGCGTAGTGGTGGCCTTGGCAGCTGTCGTAGGTGACGGCCTGCCATCTGGTGGTGAGGGTGTCCACCAGGGGCCAGACGCCAGGTTCGATGCTCTCGCGCCAGCGGGGGTGGAGCGGGTCGAGGTCGTCGGCTGGGTGGATGTCGGGCAGACCGATGCTGTTGATGTTTCCGTGGTCGCTGGTGTGCAGACGGGCCGGGCCGCGTGGCGCGGCCGGATCGTCCCAGCGGGCTAGGAAGGCGTCGGCGTCGTGCATCTCGTTGGGGATGCGGGGGCGCCAGCGGGCCCGCTCGCAGGTGGCTGTGGCCGGCTGGTCGGGGGCGGCGAGCAGGGCGGCGATGCCGTCGATGATGCGGGCGCGGTGGTCGCAGTACGCGTCGTCGTTGCCGGTGGCCTGGTACATCCGCCAGCGGGTGGCGGTGCAGCCGCCGCCGCACGTGGCGCGGTAGGGGCACGCGGTGCACTTGGCCATCAGTTCCTGGCCGCCGGCCAACAGCGGGCTGCGGTCCTGGGCAGCGGTGATGTCGGCCTCGGTGTGCGCTGCAGTCAGGGGCAGGAGGTGCGCTTCGGGCCAGGGGAGTTCGTCGCAGGAGCCGAGGCGGCCGTCGGGGTAGGCGGTGAAGACATGGGAGCACTTGAGGGTGGAGAAATGGCAGTGGGCGGTGTCAAGCCCGCGCAGGCGGCGGATCGTGGCGACAGCCGGGTCGAGCTTGATCCGCTGGAAGTGCCCGGCGGCGATCCAGCGGGCGGTGGCGGCGACGGTGAAGTCGGCATACTCGCGTGGGGTGACCGCCCAGGCCGGGCCGGTTCGGGTGACGGCCTGCTGCTGCAGGAGCCGACTGGCGGTCGGGCGGCGGCCGGCGGAGGCAGTGGTCCGCACGATGGTGGCGTCAAAGGCGGGCACGAGGTTGATGGCCCGCACCGCCGTGAAGGAGGCAATGTGGTCGATGACCTCCTGCGCGCGGCCCAGGACAGCGGGAGTGACCGCGGTGACGATCCCGCAGGTGCGGCTGCGTGCGGCGAGGAGGTCCAGGGAAGCGGTGATGCGCGGGTAGACGGGCTGGCCGTCGTAGCCGACGCGCCAGGAGTTGCCGTGTTCGTCGCCGTCCAGGGAGATTCCGATGGTGAGCGTCGGGTAGTGCGCCTCGAACAGGTCCAGCCACTGCTCGTCCAGACGCAGGCCGTTGGTCTGCAGCTGGACCCGGGTCACCGTGGGCTGGGCGGCGAGTTCGTCGAGGAGAGCGGCCATCGCGGTGCGGCCGATGGTCAGCGGTTCACCGCCGTGAAGTTCGACGGCCAGTGGCCGCTCGCCGAAGATCCGGCTGAGACGGCGGACCTGGCTGGGGGTGATCGCGGCACCGCCGGGTGCTTCCTTGCGTTTTTCGAAGCAGTACAGGCAGTCGATGTCACAGGTTTCGCCGCGCAACTTGAGGATCACCGAGACGGCGGTGTCGGAGGTAGTGGCTTCCAGGGGCAGCCATAAGGCGTCTGGACTGTCGGCGGAGGGCACAGAGGTGGTGAGGGGGTACGGCATGGGGTCTTCCTCATCGAGGGGTCATGGGTGGGGTTGCTTCGCGGCCGCGTCGCGCCAGGCGATCAGCTGGCCGTCGGAGAGCGGGACGCGGACGTCGCCGCGGCGCAGGAACCAGCCGTCGGCATACCGCTGCGGAAGCCACCCGAAGCCGGATAGGTCCTTCTGCCAGGAGGGGTCGGGGGCGGCTTCGGTCGGCCAGCAGCTCAGTAGTGCGTTGGCGAGGCGGACTTGCGCGGGGGCGAACCATGGGGAGGCGGCATCGGGCCAATGAGGTGTGGGCAGCGAGGGGATCCGGCGGTGACCGGTCGCGGTGTGCTCGGCGCGGGTCAGCAGGCTCGGCAGCCACTTCGCGCCTAGCAGCGGTGCTCCGGCCGCCACCGCTTCGGCTGCCGCCAGCGTCACGGCGAGCCGGTCCCAGACGACGTCTGCGTGAGGGTGCAGGGCCGCCTCGGCCAGTCCGACGAGGTCCTCGGCCAAGCTGGCGGCGGCTTCGGCCCGGTCGGCCAGCGCCCACCGCAGGTAGCCGGTGCGTTCGGCGGCCGACAGCACCGGTGCAAAGGCACCGTCGCTAAAGGCGAGGGCGGTCCGCAGCAGGGTGAGGTCGGCCAGCCGGGCGCGGACGGTCCGGAAGACCTCGATGTCCTCGCGGGTCACGGCAAAGGAACCGAGCAGGCTTCGCAGGCGGCCCACGGTGTCGCTGGTAACCGTTGTGGGGTCGACGCGGACGCCGTCCATCAGGCGGGAGTGCAGGGGCGGCAGCGGTCCGGTGGGCACGATAAGCAGGAGGTCGATGTCGCTGTGCGCGTGGGCCAAGTGCTCGGCGACCGCGCCCACTAGCCATATCTGGGCCCCGGGATGGTCGTCGGCGAGGTCGGCCGCGGCCTGTTGGGCGATCTGCAGCCGCTTGTTGAGGTATGGCGTCATCGCGCCTGGCTTCCCGTGGGGGTGAGCACGCGGTGGGCGGTGGAGGCCACCCAGGCGTCAAGGGCGGAGCGCACATCGGTGCGCTGGGCGCCGATGTGCGGGGTCGCCAGCAGGTTCAGCGGCGGCCCGCCGGTCGGTAGCAGAGCGAGGTCGTCTTGGTCGATCGGGTCCAGGGCCAATCCGCTCAGGTCCCCGCAGGCCAGGGCCTCCAGACAGGCGGGAAGGTCCAAGGTGCCGAGCCGTCCAACGCAGATCAGCAGCGGACTGCGGTGCCGGGCTGCCGAGAGGAATCCGCCGCCGAAGAGCCGCATGGTCTGAGGACCGAGTGGCAGAGCCACGAGGTGGGAATCGGCCCAGGCGGGGAGCGTGTCCGCAGGCCGCTGGGGAAGGTGTGCGGGGACGCTGGGCCGGGCGGCGTACGCGAGCTCGCGTACGTGGGGGCGCAGCAGCCGTCCGCACGCCCGGCCGACCGGCCCGGCGCCCCAGATCGCCAGCCGCATCCGGGAGACCGGCTCTGTCAGGCAGGCCGTCTTCGCGTGCTCGCCGGCGGCGAGGGCGGCCTGCCCGTATGGGATGCGGCGGGCCAGCGACAGCAGGGCGACGAGCGCCCATTCAGCGACCGCGTAGGCGGCCGGCCCGGTATTGCGGTGCAGGGCGATGCCGCGAGCTGCGAGCGCGCTGGTGTCGATGCCGTCCAAACCGGAGCCCGCCCGTATAACGTGCCGCAGCGCGGGCCAGTCGGGCAGCTGGGCAGCACCTAACCGCACGCCGGAGCGCAGCACGAGTACGTCGGCGGTCCGTGCCTGTTCGGGGTCGGCTTCCTCCAGGGTGTGGATCTCGTGTACGGCGGCGCCGGGTACCGCCTTGCCGAGCAAATTCAGGTCCGCGGAGCCGCGGACGGCCACGATGGCAGGCATGGCACCTCACCTGTTCCCGGGGGCGATGTAGCGGCCGAAGGCCAGGTCGCCGTCGCCGAAGAGGACCTGAAGCGGGGACGGGGATCCGAAGTAGTCGTCGCACGCGGCCTTGACGCCGGGCAGGCCGTTCCACGCCTTGGGGTTGATCTCCGGATCGGCGTAGTCGTCGATGATCAGAATCCCGCCGGGGGCGAGCCGGGGGACGCAGGCAGCCAGGCAGGTGCGGATGGTGTTGTAGTAGTCGCCGTCCAGGTAGGCCAAGGCCACCTGCTCGGGAAGCTGGCCGGGCAGGGTGTCGGCGAACCAGCCGGGGTGGATGGCTGGCGGGGTACAGCCCCAGCGGTCGTGCAGAGCCAGGACCTGCTCGGGAGCGGCGCGCAGAAAGCCGGGCGGGAAGAGGTCGGGGTCGCGCGGGCCTGGCTCGGGCAGTCCCTGGAAGGAGTCGTAGACGTGCACCGGCCGGTCGCGCTGTCCGGTGATGTCCAGAACGGCACGCATCCACAGAGCCGTCGCACCCTGATAGCAGCCAAGTTCGATAACCGCGCCGGGGATGTGGTCGGTGGCGAGGCGTTCGATCTCCGCGCGGAGAGCGAGCAGCCGGTCGGCATCCACGGTGTCGCTGTGGCATTCCAGCAGCCAGGCGTGCAGCTCGCGCAGGGCCGAGCCGGCAGCGTCGATGGGCATGGTCACCACCGGTCCACCAGGACGTCGCGGTCGGCCGGATCGGCGGCCAGCGCGGTGAGGATCTGCTGGTTGACGCGCGGCAGCAGATACTTGTCCGGCAATTCCTTCAACGGCACCCACTCGAAGCCACGCTGGACCGGGTCCGGCGGATCGGAGGCGCGCAGGGTGGTGTTGCCATCGAGAAGTTCGGCGAGGAAATTATGCTGGGTCTTGTGGACGTTGCCGAACTCGCTGTTGTACTGCTCGGGGACGTACTCCACGACGAACAGCAGCCGGGAAGCCCGTACACGCAGGCCGGTCTCCTCTTCCACCTTGCGCGAAACCGCGTCGCGCAAGGGCTCCCCGGCGACGGCCTTGCCGCCGGGGAGGTTGTAGTGGAAGCCGGAGTGGTCGTCGTAGGACATCAGCAAGATGCGCTCATCGTGGACGATCGCGGCCTTGACCGACACGCTGATCCGGGGCAGAGGTGTCATTGCGCGGTGCTTCCTTCCCTCGTCGGGGCCCGCCCTCAGGCGGGCCTGAAACGGCGGAGCGGGCGGTGCGGTCGAACGCAGGTGTTACAGGCAGGCGCGGGCAGCCGGATCGGCAACCCGCAGCAGGTCACCGACGTCGGCGAGGTCCACACCGGGCCCGGTGAAGGAGCCGGTGGCACGGAAGGCATCGGCGGCCATGCGCATCGCGGCCAGCGCGGCGCGGGAGAGCTGGTTGGCGTAGATGGCCAGGGCGAAGCCGGCCTGGCCGAGCTGCTGTAAGCCCAGCTGCGGGAAGGCGGTGGGCACGGTCACCAGCGGCACCGGTTCCGCCCAGGCGGCAGCGGTGCCCAGAGCCTGAGCACCGGTGGAGTCCTTGGAGTGCACCAGGACCGCGTCCGCCCCGGCCGCCGCATACACACTCGCCCGCTCCAACGCCTCGGCCAGGCTGCCGCCGCAGATCAGCGCTTCGGTGCGGGCGATCAGAAGCGTGTCCGGACCGGCAGCGCCGCGCATGGCGGCGAGCTGGTCGCATAGCAGCTCGACCGGGGCGAGCCGCTGGGAGCGGTGCACGGAGAAGGAGTTGCACTTGGGGTAGGCACTGTCCTCCAGGCACAGCGCGGCGGCTCCGGCCCGGGTGAGGTCGCCGGCGAACCGGCGGGCGGTGGCCGCAGCCCCGCCGGCGTTGTCGACATCCACAATCACCGGCAGCGGAACGGTGCGTCCCAGAGCCACGACGACATCGGCCAGATCCCTGGGGCCCAGCACGTTCTCGTCCGGCACCCCGAGAGCCGTGGACACCTCCAGGCCCGACACCCACAGGGCGTCGAATCCCGCCTCGGCGGCGACCCGGGCGGCAGCAGCACTGGTGGCACCGACCGCCCGCAGCGGCTGCCGCGTCGAGGCGGCCCGGGCGAGATTTTGCCGGAACGAGGAGGCTATGGTCTCATCGACATTGATGATCACGTTGCTCCTCCGGGAGTGAGACCGGTCAGCAGACGGTGTTCTTCCAACGCACGCCAGGCGGCGTGCAGCACGGTTGCGCGATCCTGGGCGGCATCGATCCGCACCACCGGGCCCAGCGCCGGGAAGGCTGCAGGGGCGGCGGTCACACCGCGGTAGACCTCCCGGACCCTGGCCTGGACCTCCAGCACATCCCAGTCGAGTCGGGTGGCGTCCCCGGAACGGGCCGCGGCGCGTTCCATTGCGGCCTCAGGGGTGATGTCCAGGACAAAGGTCAGATCAGGGACGACAGTGGTGTCCTGGGCGAGGACGGCATATGTGTCCTTGGGCGGCATGCTGTGCCTGACGGCGAAGAACGCCAGTTCCGACAGCAGCCACCGGTCGGCGATGATCGGACGGCCGGGAAGAGAGGGACTGATCAGCTGCGTGGAAGTGGCGTGCTTATCGGCGGCCAGCGCCGCCAGGTACCGGTCCCGGTTGTCCGTAGTGGGCCGGTACTTGCCGGCCACCAGATCCGCCGCTACGGAGGCGTCGAGGAAGTTCGCGGTCAGCACCGCCAGCGGCGTGACCTTGTAGAGGCCCTCGAAGAGCCGGAACAGGCCCTTGCGCAGCGTGGTCTTGCCGGTGCCATCCAGGCCCTCGACGACAATGAAAGGATAGCGGCTCATCGGCTACTCCACCTGCCCGGCGCCGGTGCCCCCGGCGTACTTGGTGAACCGCCCGCGCCACGGAACCGAGGTGGCCACCAGGTCAACCAGCCGCAGCTCACCCAGCGCGTCCAGCAGCGAGGGCATCGCGTTCTCGCGCACGATGCCCTCGGTGACCGCACGGCAGTACGCCAGGCGCACGGTGTCATCGACCGATGCGGTACGCAGCCGGTGCTGGAGCACCCGGGTCGCGGTGCCCAATACCACGGTGCGTGTGGCGGTGCGCAGGACGTCCAGGCCGATCTCGTCAGCAACCGGCTCCAGGGTGAGGTGGTGGACCCCGAGGTGGCGGATGGTCGCGAAAACCCCGACCCACCAGGCAGAGGCCGCGCACACCGCGATCACCGCTCCGCGGCTGGGAGCGTCCGTCACGCCGTCAAGCAGCAGCCCGGCGATATCCCGCCCCACAGCGGCCAAGGGGCCAGCCACACCGTCACCGGCACCGTACCGGTCGGGCAGATCGACCCAGGCCGACAGACCAGCGCCACCGATCTCAGCCCGGGCCTGCGGGTCAGCAACTCGCTCCGGGCGGACGGCCAGTATGGCTGGGGTCGCCTCGGTGAACAGCCCGCCGGGTGACAGCGGGCTGTTGACGACATCCCGCCATTCCTCCAGGTGCAGGGCGAGGCGCTGGATGTGCAGGCCGCCCGCGAGGGCCTCCCACGCATCGTGCAGGGTCAGCGATCCGGCAGGTGGAGAGGACACACGGTCTCCTTCGGTACGCAAGGTCAGGACATCGGGAGCGGGCCGGGCCCAGCGGCCCGGGATCCAGGAAGGGTATCCGTTTGATTACGTTCCGGATTCATGGCGTGTTCATATTCCGAAGACTTCCGCGAGCGGAGGCGACCATCCACGGAAAGGGGTTCTTCTAGGACACCGCTTTCCCGTCGCAGTGCCCAGGTCATCCAACGGCCCGCCGCCGGCCCAGAGACGGTCCTGTAGCGGCCTTTTGGCGGCCGTTTCCGCTTCAGCGGCCCGTCGATCTGGCCTACGACTCCCACCAGTGGCGCGACTCCCGCTACGGTGGGTGAATAGGTGTCAGGAATCCGGGAGCACGCATGACCGAGACGCAGCGCGGGAACCACCACCTGAAGCGGGAACGGCAGCGTGCGAACCTCACACAGGAGCAGAACGCGCAGGCCCTTACCACGCTCGCCGAGCAGATGCACGAAGCCGGGGAGATCACCCGCCGTACCTCGGTCAGTCCCCGGCAGTACCGGCGCTGGGAGAGCCCGACACCGCCATGGCCCCACCCGGACCACCGCAAATTGCTAGAACGGTTCTACGGCAGGCCGATCACCGATCTGGGCTTCACCCCGCCCGGAGCGCCCCGTCCCGTCCTATCCGTCATCGAGCCCATCCCACCCGCCACCGGCACACGCCCAGATAACGAGAAGCACGCAGCCGTGAACCGCCGTCAAGCCCTCACCACCGGGACAACCGCCCTCGGACTGGCCGCCGTCGGCGGCCCGCTGCCCTGGATGTCCCCCACTGCCTCCGCCGTGCCGGGCGACGCAGAGCTCCGGGTCGGCAGTGAGGAAGTGGAACTGTTGCGGTCCGCAGCCGTCGACCTGGACGCCATCGACCAGCGTTTCGGTGGTGACCGGCTGTGGCGATCGGCCCGCGCCCAACTGCTGTGGCTCCACCATCTGATCGACCAAGGCACCTACACCGATGTCATCGGCCAGGAACTACACAGCATCACCGGCCAGCTGACCACCTCACTGGGCTGGTTCTGCTACGACGCCGACCAGCAGACCGAGGCCAGGGTGTACTTCTCCGAGGCGCTCAACACCGCGATGCTCGCCGGCGACGATGCCCTGGCCACCCGCACCCTGTCCAACATGGCCCGCCAGTCCGTGGACCTGGGCAAGGCTCGCGAAGCCGTGCGCTTCGCACGCATCGCTCAGGCCCACGCCGCCGAATGGTCCGCCCCGCCGCGGGTCGCGGCCCTGCTGGCCATCCGCGAAGCCCAGGGCCATGCGCGGCTCGGCGACGAGGTCTCCGCCGGAAGCGCGATCAAACGTGCCTGGACCCACTTCGACCACGGCCCCAGCCAGCGCGACCCGGACTGGACCGGATTCCTCAACGAGGCTGAACTCACCTGTCTGGAAGGCATGTGCCGCCTTGACCTCGGCCAGCACAACCAGTCCGTGAAACTACTGGACCGCTCCGCCGAACTCCAGGACATCGAGCACTCCCGCAATCGCGGGATGTGTCTGGCCCGGCTGGCTTATGCGGCCCTGCAGAACCGTGATCTCGACCACACCGTGGCCGCCGCCGAGGAATCACTGCGGCTGGTTGACGGCGGCATGAGCTCCACCCGCAACATGAAGCAGCTCGTACTCGTCCGCAACGGCCTCACTCTCCACCGGACCCATGCCCCAGCCAGAGAGATGGCCGAGCGGCTCACCCAGTACACCGCCTGACAGTGAAAGAAAAGGGGGCCCACCACCGTGGCGGACATCGGCCTGCGGCACCATGATGCACACGCGGCGAAGGCCATTGTCGACGAACTCGTCGACGTCTATGCCGAGGTTTACGGCGTGCCGCCGTACGCGGGTGATCCGTTCTTCTCCATCGATGCCTATGCCGATCGCCTCTACGCCGCACTGGATATGGGTGGCTTCGAAACCGTCACCGCCCGCATCGACGGCCGGCTCGTCGGTTATGTCCACGGAGTCACCCTGTCTGCCGACATGCCCTGGTGGCTCTCTCTCGGTGAGGCCCGACCAGGAGCAGCCCGTGCTGCGGCCGAGGCCGGAAAGATCTTCTGGCTGCGCGAGCTCATGGTCCGCCTGGCCGCAACCAGTCAGGGCATCGGCCGTCAGTTGCATGACGCCGTCATCGCCCGGCGCAGTGAACCCTGGACCACGCTGACCTGCGTCATCGACAACGAACCAGCGCACAGCGCCTACCTGCGTTGGGGTTACGAGATCATGGGGCGTATCAAGCACGCCCCGGAATCCCCGACGTACGACGCGATGCTGCTGGCGCCGGAATCTAGCCCGTGACGTTCGAGGGGTCTGATCACCGCTTCGGCGGGGCCTGGCATGCCTTGCCTCCACCGAACGCAACAGGCCCACTATGAAAGCCGGCTGTGGGCCACTGGCCGGACAGCAATCCGTTCGGCGCGCGGCGCATCGACGGGATTCGGGTGACAGGCGAGGTCGTGCCCGCACTGCGCAGGCTGGAGGTGACCCACACCGACCTTGCGAAGGCGGTGTCGGACCATCTGCCGGTCACCGTCACCTACGAGTCCGCCGACCTGGCCTAAAACGCCGCGCGCCTGCCCGCAGGGGACATGGCCCGGGTTCAGGGCGGGTTGGGTTGAGGGCACACCGGTCCGGGTGGACGGCGGCGACGTGTTTGATCGCGGTGGTTCTGGCGATGGTGAAGACGTGTATGAGCTGGACGGGGTCGGTGGTGGCGGCTTCGTCGAGGGCCCGGTCGGTCCACGGCTGGCTGGGGGTGCCTGCGACCGTGCGGACCAGGGCGGGCAGGTAGAACTTGTTGATCGGCGGGCTGTCGGTGTTCATCGTGGTCCGGCGGCTCGGGACGCCAGCGTGGCGAGGTCACCGCGGGGTGATGGCGAGCTGAGCGAGCACGAGCACGGTGTCGGCTGCGGCGGTCAGGCTCGTGGGACTGCGAAAAGGTCGGCCAGCAGCGTGGTGGTGCCCGTGTTGGTGCGGTCGGCAAAGCCTGGGGGGTCGTCGTCGGTGTCGGTGCGGGCGGGGGTGAGCGCGGCCATCCCCGCGGTGAGGGCCGCGATTCCGGTCAACAGCTGGTCGAGGAGGTCGTCAGCTGAGGCGGCGGCGTAGGTGGCCAGGTCATCTCCGACCAGGCTGGGAAGGGTGTCCTCGCCGAGGCGGAGGCGGCGGGCGGCGTGGGCGGTTGCCTCCAGGATCGTGACAGCCGCCCCGAGACTGTCCAGCCCCGACCGGGAATATGCGGGTTCATACGCGAGCGCGTGCAGGCGCGGCGTGTGGTAGGCGAGCCGCCGGGTGGCTGTGGTAACCGGAAGGCGGTCCAGCACATACTGGCCGTACCGGCCGTGGAGGACGTGACTGGCGAGGCCGGCGGCAAGCACGCTCACGGCAACCCCTAGGACCAGCACGAGGCGGGTACGGCCGGTGTCCGCTCGCAGCAGGGGACGCACAGCGCGCACGCGGGGAGCAGCAGCAGGACGTAGACACCGATCAGGACTGCACGGCGCCGTCGCCGGTACACGGCGGCGGCCCGCAGCCGCGGATCGATCTGTTGCCGTGCACCCATCTGCGCATCGTCTCCGTGCCGGGGGTGGTCATGGTCAGTATCCCGGGCGGGCGCCCCACCCGTCCGGGGGACGAGACGAGCGTGCCCAGCACTGGCCGGGTGTCCGGTATGGGCATAGCGCCGGCAGGGACGGACAGGCCTTCGCGGTCGATGCGCCGCACGACCCGGAAGGTGCCCCTGTCGGTGACCGGTCCGCAGGCGACGCGGCAGGAGCAGCCGGTGCGCCCCGCCGGCACCGTCAGCTCCACCTCGTGCACCGTCTCCTCGATCGGGGCGAAGCCGTCGATGTCGGCCCGGTTGCCGCACGGGCACGTGTCGGGGCCCGACAGGACGTCCGTGGGCTTTGACCAGGACTTCTCGCCGTCAGATGACCATTACCGATGATCTTCTTGGTCGTACCGGACCACGACCAAGGTCGCGCACGGCTGGCGTCCTCATGTGGTCCGCTGGCCGCGGGTCCCGTCAGACGCGGATACGTCCGGTAGACGATCACAACCATGGCGATTCGGCTGATCTACCTTGTGTTCTCCCGGCTCGTGGGCTGGCTGGCGCTCCTGGCCCGCGGTACGGCGTCGAAGGACGCCGAGATCCTGCTCCGCCACCAGCTGGCAGTCCTGCGCCGCCAGGGGCACTGCTGCGTTCGCCGACTACCGACGATCTTGACCGTGAGTCTTCTTCGACGGGGCTCATGCGACCGCCTCACGGAGGTTTCAGACGTCCTGGAACGGTTTTGGAGGACGTCTTCACCGGAAGATTCACGGTCACGATCGGCTGGTTCTGGCGGATGCACCAGTGCCGACTGACGCTGACGCGGAAGGGAGCTCGTCATCCTTCGGGCTGGCCTGGTTCCCCGGCGTGCGGGGAACCAGGCAGGATCGTGGGCGTTGTTCGATGATCGAGATCGTTCAGTCGTAGGGGCGGGGGAGCGCGTTCACCAGGAGCTCGTGCACCGCCTGATGATCGCGTGGGTCGTGGAGGCGGGTCCGGCCGCCGCGGACGGTGTACCAGTCCAGGACTCCTGGCGTAGCGCACCCGCGCGACGACATCTCCGTCGTCGGTGCAGACCGTGCGCAGTTCGAGCGCGCCGGTGATCGTGCCGACCTCGTCGGTCCACACCCCGCCGGGCGGGGCGGTGCACGGGGACCGGAGTTCGCTCATACGGTCATGAGATGGTCATGAGGAGCAGGTGTTGAGCATGCTCTGCAGCGCGGATTTCTCCGCGGTCTGGAGCCGCAGCCCCCAGTGGTACTTCGACCGGATCCACATCTTCGAGTAGGTGCACCGGTACGCTGAGCGCGGCGGCTGCCAGGTGGAGGGGTCCTGGTCACCTTTGGATTGGTTAACGTTATCGGTGACCGCGATGAGCTGCGGATAGGACAAGTCGTTAGCAAAACTCTGACGTTTGCTGGTGGTCCAGCTGCTGGCCCCCGACCGCCAGGCTTCGGCCAGCGGCACCACGTGGTCGATGTCGATATCGGCCGGGCTGTACCAGGTGGCGCCGTCATACGGGCTGTACCAGGAACCGGAGGTCGGGTAGCAGGACCCATCGACGATGACGTTCGCGCCGTCCCGCTTGAGGACGGTTTCCCGGGTGTTGCAGCTGCCGGAAATCGTGATCCAGTGCGGGAACAGGTCCCGCGAATAACCGGTCATGCTGCCCTCGGCGGCCACGGTCAGCGCGTTGAGTTCGGCCTGCGCGGTCGCTTTACTGGGAATGTTGGGCGGGGTTGCCGACGCCGGGGTTGTCAGTGTCACCGACAACGCGACGGCGGTCAGCGCCGCGCCGGTCAGGCCGGCCCAACGGCGGCGCGACAGGGCAGGGGGACGGAACACGGCTCCTCCTCGGGGTGGGGAAATGAGCCCGTTAACCGTCCACTGGGCAGGTGATTGTTCAGCTGTCGGTATCTGACCGGCGAGCGACGTCCACCGGAAGATTTCGGCCTGTCCGCCACCGGTTTGTCGTCCCGTCAATAGTTCGTCATCGGGTCGTGGTCCAGGACGGGTTGTGCTCGCCGGGGAATCCATGGCCGACACGTGCCGCCTACGATAAGAGGGTGCGGTCGAGGTCTGTAGGCGACGACCCCATCATGATCTGTTTTGTGGGGAAGTGGCTGGGGTCGGAGTTGTCGCTGCTGTTCTTCGGGCGCGTGGGGTAGTCGATGGTCTGCGCGTCGTTCTCGGGTGCTGATGCGTTATCGGGGGTCGGCGCAGGTCGGCTCGCACCGACTGTTGATCAGATGGTCGGGGTGGGTTTCGGTGAAGGCGGCCATCAGCCGATCCCGCGGTCCGGTGTCCCTTCCCTGTTCGTGGTGGCCGCGGCGGATGTTCTCCCGCGAACGCCTGCCGTCAGGGCCTATTGGTTAGGCGAGAGCGGCGGTGACGGTGAGGGTTGTCTCCGGGCAGGTGGCGGCGTGGGAGGTGAGCGCGGTTTTCTCCGTGGTGTCGACGGCGAGCCGCCAGCGGATCTTCACCGCGACCCATTCGGTCAGGTAGCGGCAGCGCGCGTCGGTGGCCGGGGGCATCCATGCGGCCGGGTCTTTGTCGCCTTTGGCCTGGTTGAGCCGGTCGGTGACCGCGACCAGGGAGCGGGGGTCGTCGAGGTCGTTGGCGTAGGCGCGGCGTTGGGCGTCGGTCCAGGTCGAGGCGCCGGAGTCCCAGGCCTCGGCCAGCGGCACGAGATGGTCGATGTCGAGGTCGGTGGGGTTGGTCCAGGTCGCATCGTCGTAGTAGGACCGCCAGGCTCCCCCGGTGAGTCGGCAGCCGGCGCCGACCGACGGGGCGGTGACCGCTTCGGCGATCAGCACCTCGGAGCGGGTGGTACAGCCGTCGGTGTCGGCGTCCACCCAGTGCTCGAACGTCTCGCGGGTGTAGCCGGTGCGGTTCTCGGCCGTCACGGGCAGGTCGGTGATCGCGGCCCGCAGCGACCGGCCCGCGGCCCCGTCCGGGCTGATGATGCCGTCGGGGAGCGGGGTGTGCGCGGGCGGGCCGGTTGGCTCGGGGCGCCCTGCCGGGACCGTCTCCCCGCAGGCCCCGCCCAGCACGGCAAGGGCCACCACGGCGGCGGCCACCGCCCGCGGGCGGACCCTTCTCGTCCGCGTCCGACCTGCTCTGCCCGGCATGACCCCATACGTTCTCATGAACGGACTGGACGCTGGGGTGGATGTCGGGGGACATCGGTGCTCGAAGGCGTGGGCACTGGTGCATCTGTCAGGACTAGTCAATCTTGGCTGTCGATCTTCCGTGGAGGCGTCCTTCAAAGTCGTTCCGGGGAGTCTGACGCCTTCGTACGGCGGTCACGTGAGCTCCGTTGACGGGAAGATCTGTGGTCACGACCATCGGTGATCGGCGAATGCAACTGTGCCTGCTCGCCCAGATCCTGCGGGTCCCGGAACACGACGGTCTGGTTCACCGCGAGGCGCGACTGACCCCGCACGTCGAGTACAGCCACCCCGCTCGGCTGGCGGACCACCGACAGGCTCAAAGAGTTCATCGAGTTCGTCGAAGAGCGCATGCCCGCGGTGATGGCCGTTCGTGCCCGCTACGACGCGACCTGAGCGGCTCTGGCGGATGCTTCGGCAGCGGCCCGGAACCGCTCAGGCGACGACTGCGCAAAGCGCCCGCGGTACAGTGAGAGTAATATGAAGGTCTCTTCTGAGGCGCGGTATATGGGAGCGGTACTCGGGGCTGCGGCGGGCGATGTTCTGGGTGCTCCTCATGAAGGCCTCGACCTGAGTCTCCGTCCTTCTGATGTGATGTTGTCACAGGCGCTGAACCCAGATTTTATGCTGCCGCTGCACAGGCTTGTGCGTTTCATTCATGATGAGCATCAGGGTGTGGTGAAGGAAGTACTCGAGTCGGCAGGTTTTTGGGCGTACGGGGAGCAGACCGACGACACCGCGCAGGCGATATGCGTCATCGACAGCGTCAACACCCTCGGCGCGTTTGAGATGGCGGACATAACTGCCAGGCTCGTCCAGTGGTATGACGGAGGTTCGGGTAAGGGACTCGGCGGGACCACCGCCTTGAGTCTGATGCTGGCAGAAAAAGGGGTGGATTGGCGGCGGTCAGGCCAGGCGGCCATCGACATGGGTGAAGTCATGTATCAAGGTCGGGATCATGAAACCGCCTTTTCGATGAGGGCGGTCCCGAGTAACGGGTCATTGATGCGGACCTATCCGATCGGACTCTACTTCAGTGGTGACCTTGAGGATATTGACGTGGCGGCGCGAGATCTTTCGCTGGTCACCCATGCGTACGACGAGTGTGTGGCAGCGTGCCAGCTGGCAAGCCAGATGGTGGGCCGTTTCGCCGAAGGCCATCCGAAGGGCGAGGTTATTGATTTTGTAAGAGCCCGGTATCTCCGGACGTTTGAAAAGGCCGTGGCGGCTGTGAATACCGACTTCGCATACGCCGGAGGCGTGTCTACCACGCTCGGTATCGTTCTCGAAGCGCTGATGAATAATGATTCGTTCGAGGATACTGTGGTAGCCGCCGTGAATCCTCATGCCTGGTCCCCGGTAGAGCGCTGGGGGTATGGGTACAGCGGCCCGGATACCGATACCTATGGCGCTACCGTCGGGGCGATGGCGGGGGCGTTGTATGGAGTTGACAGCATCCCAGAGAGGTGGCTCTCGGTGATGCATCCTGTTTCAGCCGATGCATTGCGGCAAAAGGCGCTGCTTCTGCACGGGAGGAGTATGGAGAGGTTGAAGAACTGAGAGCCTGTGGGGGGTGCCCGAAAATTGGATTCGGGCCATGCGGCCTGCCGGTATTCGTGGATGAGCCCACCGAGGCGATTATATCGGATGATCGACGTGGCGGGTTCGGGCGGTGGGTCGGCGCCGGTGCTGAGCAGTGCCTGTTGCGGCACTGTTGCATCCGTCAGGATCAGCCGATCTCGACCGCAAATCTTCCGGTGGAGACGCCCTCCAAAGTCATTCCGGGGCGTCTGAAGCCGCCGTGATTCGGTCACATTAGCCTCGTCGACGAGAAGATCTACGGTCAAGATCGCCGGTAATCGGCGAACGCAACAGTGCCGGCCACGCTCGTCGAGGAGCTCCTCGACGTCCCGGTACGACAGCGCGTAGCGCAGGTACCAGCGGACCGCCAGCACGCTTCCCCTCGGGCGGGAAGCGGAACCCGGTGAACTTGAGAGGCTGGGACCGGTGAACGGACACGACGTCAGCGCATCATTCGATCATGACTGATCGGCAGTCGAGATGGCGGACTTCGCCAATGCAACAGTGCCTGTGTCCGTACTACCGGCGGTGTTTGCGGCAGTGCCAGCCCAGCCGCAGGTCAGGACATCGATGACCGAACGTATGATTGCCGGATCGATCTCCCTGCGGGAATGGCAGATGAGTGTTAGGACGCTTCAGCCTTTCTCGAGTGTCTGCGAGCGGACTGGCAGGCGAGGCATCCGTCTGCTAAATGGTTCAGGAGCGAAGCGCCGTTGTAACGGCTCCTATTACGAGAGCAAGCGCGACGGCAATAAGCGCGCGCGAGAAGGCGGCGCGAGCATCCATCAAGCGGGACGCCTTCCTCTTCGACGTCCACTCGGCGAGCACGGCCGCCTTGTACTGGTCCTCTAGGTGAGCACGTTTCCCTCCCGCCGCGCGACGGTACCCTGTAACATTACCGTAGATTCCCACTCTTGTATCCGTGTCGAGTGCGCGTATTGCACATAGGAGGAGATAAACGACGGCAGCCAACGCTGGTAACACGGCGCAAGCTAGCAAGATTCGCGATCCGATATGGACAGCATTCGCCGACACGCGAAGCTCATAGGCTGAAATTGCGACCATTCCGGCAAGCAGTGCAATCGTTGGTGTGAGTAGCCGTGAAGCCTTCCCCTCGGTTGTGGCGGCCGCTGTGTGCGCGGATTCCGCTCTTTGGCGCTGGATCTCAATAAGGTCATCGAGATCGGCCTCGGTTGCGACCGCAATCCAGGAAGGAACGGGTGTCTCGGGAGGCACAAGGCCGTCCCTGCTGGGAACGATTCGAGCGGGCGCCAAGTCCCAGAGAAACCCTTGCCGGCCATTTGGCCATCTGGGCGTACCGACGGGAGGATCTGTAACGTCGGCACCGAGTCTTCCAAGAATCCACGCCCAGACTCGCTCCCACCTCGTCCATGACGGCGAAGTCAACTCATTCCTCTGTCGACGTTGGCAAGATATGCAGCCACCGCTGGAGCTACCGTCTCCTCCGCGCCCTCAAGAAACAGCCATTGACCGACCGGATTCGCTTCCAGGAACCATGGTAGGCTATCCTTGTCTAGAGCCCAATCCTGTACTGATGTCGTCAACCCGAGCTCCGCCGTTACCGATATGGCCAAGTCCTCAAGTTCTTCGAATCGCGAGTAACGAAAGCCGCTACCCGTCGGATCGGAGAGCCGCCAGTCGATAGGCGCCCCCTCTACACGCTCTCTGCGCCATATCCATGCGCGCCGACCGACCGTTACTACCCTCAGATCCGCCGAAGCCACTACCATGCGCTGCAACACCGTGGGGGCACCGACCAGAAGGGGAATAACAGATTCATCAATCTGGTCGGGATGTGGCGCGAGCCCGACACCACTACTCACGGACTTTGCAATGACAGGAAACCGCATCAGGAAGTCTCTCGCCGATTCAGGACTATTGGTTGCAAGCGTTTCTGGCACCGGCGCTCCCACCCGGCTCGCGACGGCTAGTTGTAGAATTGTATGTTCAGCGCGATCCACGGCGGCCGTGTCATCGACCCATCTCAAGTCCAAGGAAAGAAGACTACCAACGAAGGCCGCGAGTGCTTCGTCCTGAGCGAGAGCCTGCTCTTCTGGCCTCGCACCCAGTCGTGGAAGCCTTCCCAATCGTCGCCACCACACGGTCCAGCCATGCTCTACAACTTCCGAACCAAAGTCTACTCCGACGCCTGGAATAGCCGAGAATCCTTGTCCACCGAGATCGCTCAGGGCCGCACGCCAAAGCGTAACGCCAAGCCCATCAAGGCATCGGCTCACAGCTCGGGCGTGTAGATCACCTTCAGGTGCGACGAGAAGTACGCTGCGCGTGTCGAGCGTCGTCACGCGTAGGCGCGGTTGGACTCGACCATCATGACATCCTCGCCGCGCACGAACGTGCGTCCTGGCGCGGGATCTGAGACCAGCGGCTGGCCAGCGGCGGTTCCGCCCCTTGGACCACTCGGATAGTAAGGATCTTCACCCCTCCCCTTCGTCTCCGTGTCCGGTTCCTCCGGCCAGGTCATTCGCTGATCATGCCTGGCCGCTAGAGCGCCAAGCACAGTGCGGGCATACTGCGGCAACCTCCGTTCGACGGTCGACCACAAGTGAATCGCAGAAATGGCCAGGATATCTTCTCCCCGGCGCTCGGTAGCTTGGTCCGGTTCGGGATCGGGTTCGACTGGAGTCGTGCCAACATGTTCCCCGCGAGCCCTCGTGACCGTGTCATCAGGATCAGGAACCGGTTGCGTCATGACAGTCAGCCCTTCCTTCGATCGATCTTGACGCCGCCGCCGAGCGCGGGAGGGCGTGTGCTTCACGAACCCAGGATCGACAACTATCGCATAAACCGAGGCTCGACCCTGACGGTTGGTCAGTCGCAATGTCAAGGTTCCCGCCATCGGCGTGATCGACCTGTCGGGCTGCCTTGTCTCACATACCCGTCACCGACGGGAGTTGGCTGTCGTCCGACCATGACACCCACCGAACGACTGTGGCGCGACAATCCCGGATGGTTACGTCGCGGTGGTCGCTCACCGGATCGAGAATGAGTCACTCTGCGCGAAGGCCGGCGGGCGCAGCCGACCGGGAGGCTCTGCGTCGTCGATGGGATCGTCATGTTGCATCTCAACGCCGACGAGGGCGGTTAGCTGGGTCTGTTGCATCCGCAGAATCCTTGGTCAGGCATGGTGGACGGATGCGTCGACGTGCCGTCCGTCCGCCGGTTCCCGTCTCGGAGTTCACCGGGTTCCGGTGGGTCTGCCGCTTCGGTGCCGGGGGTATCCCCAGGGACTTCAGGACTCGGCGGATCGTGGAGGCGCCGACGCGGTGGCCGAGTTTGAGGAGCTCGCCTTGGATCCGCTGATACCCCCACATCGTATTCTCGGTCGCGAGCCGCTCGATCAGCGTGGCGATCTCCGTGCTGACCGGTGGTCGTCCCGTCCGCTGCGGGTGGGTCCATTTCCGTGTGATCAGACGGCGGTGCCACCGTAGGACGGTTCCCGGGGTGATCAGCCGGTGCGCTCGCAGTGCCCTGGGCAGGAGCCGGATCAGTGCGGCGAGTACCGCCCGGTCCGCCCAGTCCCACCGGGGCTTGGGCTGGGTGCGGCGCAGCACGGCGACCTCGTGCCGCAGCACCAGCAACTCGATGTCCTTGGATGCCGACGAACGGCCGAGTAGGACCAGCCAGCCGCACATCCGAACGAAGATCAGATAGAGCAGGCGGATGGACATAGCTGACCATCATGCCGACAGCCGCGCGACCGCATCATCCCAGCTCACAGGCCCAAGCCGACTTCTGGCACCCCAGTGCGCCATGAGCGCGGAGAGTGAGGT